>JBKBTH010000297.1:0-3023 GCA_046290915.1 Sphingorhabdus sp. | reverse complement strand
CCGCGCGACAGCAAATCGCCGTCGAAATGTGGGCTCATCGGGTTAATCGACAAGTGATCGGGTGGGGTATCTGCCCCTGTAGCTTTGGTCTCTTCAGTCATGCGCGCGGCTTTGCCGCAAAGCATAGCACTTGGCAATATGGCGCGGGCAGTGCAGGGGGTTCAAAATGGCAGTTTCAAACAACTATGATGCAATAATCCTTGGCGCAGGCGGCGCTGGACTGATGTGTGCGCTGACCGCAGGGCAACGCGGACGGCGCGTGCTGGTCATTGACCATGCTACGGGCCCTGGAAAGAAAATCCTGATTTCCGGTGGCGGCCGATGTAATTTCACTAACGTTAACGCGACAACGGGACATGCACAGCAGCGCTATCTATCGGCCAACCCGCATTTCGCGAAGTCGGCCTTGGGCCGGTACACGCCGCAGGATTTTATCGAACTGGTGCGCAGCTATGGCATCGCGTTTCATGAAAAAACGCTGGGCCAGCTATTTTGTGACGGATCGGCGCGCCAGATTGTCGAAATGCTCATGGAAGAGTGCGACAGGTCGCAAACGCTTGGCGGCCGTGTCGACTTTGCGTTCAACACCCCTGTGGGCGAGGTGTCGCACGACGGCAGCGTCTATCATGTGACGTATGAAGGCCTACACGCATCTGCAGGGTCATTGGTTATTGCCACAGGCGGCCCAAGCATTCCCAAAATGGGCGCTACGGCATTCGCTTATGATCTGGGCCGCCAATTTGGACTTAAGATTGTGGAACCAAGGCCAGCGCTGGTGCCGCTGACGCTCGGCGGAGATGACGTCCTGTTTCGTGAATTGTCCGGCGTATCGGCTGAGGTCGTTGCCCAGCATGGCAAAACCGCGTTTCGCGAGGCAGCATTGTTTACACATCGGGGCCTCAGTGGCCCCGCCGTTCTTCAGATCAGCAGTTACTGGCGGCCAGGCGACCGTGTTGGCATCGATTTCCTGCCGGACCATGATGCGTCGACATGGCTGTTATCAGAGAAACGCGCTCGCCCGAAGGCGACAATGAAATCGACGCTTGACCGAGTCCTTTCGGCGCGGCTTGCTGAGGCCTTGGCGGATAAGCTGGCGCTTCAAGGGAACCTTGCGGACCAAAGCGACCGTAAGCTGGCAGAGGCAGGCGCTTTGCTCGACTGCTGGCCATTCGTGCCCAATGGCAGTGAAGGCTATGCCAAGGCCGAGGTTACACTTGGTGGGATTAGCACCGACGGTCTGTCGCAACAGACGATGGAAGCCAAGAAAATGTCCGGACTTTACTGCATAGGCGAGGCTGTTGATGTGACTGGCTGGCTGGGTGGCTATAACTTCCAGTGGGCGTGGGCGAGCGGTGTTGCGGCGGGTGAAGCGCTCTAGGGTTTTTCTCATTGCAAACGATACCGTTGCAGGAATGTCGCAGTTCCATTTTTAGTACACGCTGATGCACCCAATTCGGGATTTCTAAGTTTTCTGGTTTCGTGACCAACGAAACAACAAGGAAATCTCTATGAAAATCTCCCAAATATTATTGATCGGCGCTGCCTCGCTCGCAACGTTTGCAACACCTGCATTTGCACAGTCGGAAGACGAACAGTGGGAAGGCGCTTACATCGGCGGCTCGTTCGGCCTCGGCGCACAGAGCAATGATCGCAATGAAAGCGTTCAGTTCGATACGAATCTGGACGGCGCGTACGACAACAATGTGAACACACTTGCTGGCGCAAACGCGTTCACGCCCGGTTTCTGCGGCGGCGTAGCGACAAGCGATTCAGCGGCTGGCGGCTGCACAGGCGACAAAGACGGTTATGATTACAATATCCGTGCTGGCTATGATGCACAGTCAGGCAACATCGTTTACGGTTTCGTCCTTGAAGGCGGCAAGAATGAATCGCGCGACAGCGTAACAGCATTCAGCTCGACCCCTGCGGCCTACACCTTCTCGCGCGAGCTTGATTATCAAGTGCAAGCCCGTGCCCGCGTTGGCTATGCCGCACGCGGTGCATTGTTCTACGCAACCGGCGGTGCCGCTTATGCCAAGATCAATAACAGCTTTTCGACCACCAATGGCGCGAATAGCTTCACTGACAACGGCAATACCAAAAGCTGGGGCTATTCCTATGGCGGCGGTACGGAAGTAAAGATTGCCAAGAACTTTTCACTTGGCGTCGAATATCTCTACACCAACTTCGTCGATGACGATTATGTCGTATCGGTTGGCCGCGGCAGCGCGCCTGCAACCAACCCGTTTTTGCTGGTCAATCCGCAAGGCACGGACATGCGCCGCAGCGACAGCGATTTTGATATGCACAATATTCGTTTGACGGCGGCATTCCGTTTCTAAACGAACCGGATACCCCGAATAAGAAAAAGGGCGCCATACCGGCGCCCTTTTTTGTTTATGCTGCTTGTTTAGAGCGTGATGCTTTTTTCCGTTCATTCGGATCAAGCAAACGCTTGCGCAAGCGGATGTTCTTTGGCGTGACCTCAACCATTTCATCATCATCAATGTAGGCAATGGCTTGCTCAAGCGTCAGGCGCTTTGGCGGGGTGAGGCGAATGGCGTCGTCCTTGCCGGTCGAACGGAAGTTCGTCAGCTGTTTCGACTTCATTGGGTTCACTTCCAAATCGTCTGGCTTGGCGTTTTCGCCGATGATCATGCCTTCATAGAGGGCTTCACCAGGCGATACCATCAGGATGCCACGCTCTTCCAATGGTCCGAGCGCGTAAGCCACGGCTTCGCCGGCGCCGTTTGAAATCAGAACGCCATTCTTGCGGCCTTCAATTGCACCACGGTGTGGGCCATATTTTTCGAACAGGCGGTTCATAATGCCCGTGCCGCGCGTATCGGACAGGAATTCGCCATGGTAACCGATCAGGCCACGTGATGGTGCGCTGAAGGTGATGCGGGTTTTGCCGCCACCTGAAGGACGCATGTCGGTAAGGTCGCCCTTACGCACAGCCATTTTCTCGACGACTGTGCCCGAATATTCATCATCGACGTCGATGACGACGGTTTCGTAAG
>JBKBTH010000296.1:0-3026 GCA_046290915.1 Sphingorhabdus sp. | reverse complement strand
GCCTCCCTCGTGTTCTTTGCCTATATCGGTTTTGAAGCTGTCTCGACCGCTGGTCAGGAAGCGAAAGACCCTAAGCGTGATATGCCCTTCGGCATCATTGGCTCGTTGGTTGTCTGCACGGTCATCTACATGTTGGTCGCGGCAATCATGACCTTGCTTGTACCTTATGCCACACTCAACGTGCCAGATCCTGTCGCAGTTGTTGTGGACAGCTTCGGTCCGCAATGGGCTTGGTTGGCGAAAACGATTAAGGTCGGCGCCATCATTGGTCTGACCTCGGTTGTCTTGGTGCTGATGTACGCACAAACGCGTATCTTCTACACAATGGCTCGTGATGGCCTGTTGCCGAAGATATTCTCCAAGGTGCATCCACGTTTCCACACACCGTATATCAACACACTGTTGGTTGGTACGATCACGGCAGTCGCTGCCGGGTTCTTCGACATCAACGTCTTGGGTGACATGACCTCGGTCGGTACATTGGCAGCGTTTGCCATCGTATGCCTGTCGGTAATTTACCTGCGCCGCGCAGCACCTGAATTGCCACGTGGCTTTTCGGTGCCGTTGTATCCCGTCGTTCCGATCCTCGGCATACTTTCATGCCTGTATCTGATCACGACAGTGCCTTACAATGTGTTGATGTTCTTCATCTACTTCCTGGTTGCCGCCATCGCGTTGTACTTCATCTATGGCATGCGCAATTCAAACCTGCAGCATGACCAAAGCATGGATGACGCGCCGGACATGGGTGAGTTTCCTGGTCCAGTTGTGGACTAAGGGTTCCCGCTATTGCGTAAAAGGGCAGGGGCGCTTCGGCGCCCCTTTTCTTTGCCTAGCTGCGCGGGTTCGTGGGAAGTGGCTGGGTTGTACCGGGGCGGGTGAAAAGCCTCCCCTTTTCGCACCACAGAACCAATATGAGCGCTGCAACGCCGCAACCTAGAAATCCGAGCGCGACAGGAAAGACGCTGCCGTCAAATTGCTGCCCGATAACAGCGCCGAGCGAGGCCGCCAAAGCCGTGCGCACGAACGTCTGAAACGACGATGCTGCGCCTGCCACATGGCCAAAGGGCGTCATCGCAATCGACGAGAAGTTCGAGCCGATAAAGCCAATCATAGCCATATTGCCCGTGAGCAACAAAAGGAACAAAGGCAGCGATGTCGGCGCAAATTGCGCAGCGAGCAATTGCAACGCGCCAAGTATTATAAAGGTCAACAGCGCGGTGTGCGAGACACGGCGCGCGCCAAAGCGTTCCACAATCCGTGAGTTGGTAAAGTTCGACACAGCAATGCCAATGGCGATGATAGCAAAGCCGATGGTGAAAAAGTCCGCTGCGTCGAACACCTTGTCGAACATCTGTTGCGAACTGTTGAGATAGCCGAACAACGCGCCCTGAACGATGCCAGCGCCGATCATATATCCAGCAGCATTGCGATGGAGAACGACGACTTTCCAAGCCTTGGCCAGCGCATGGGGTTCAATTGGAATGACATTTTCCGGCGCAAGGGTTTCGGGCAAACGCAGATAGACCCAGATGGCCGCAGCAACCGCCATGAAGGCCATCAGGTCGAATATCATCCGCCAGCCTGAAAACAGCAGGACCATTTGTCCTATGGTCGGCGCAATGATGGGCACGATCATGAATATCAGGAATATCGTCGACATCCGCCGCGCCATTGCGTCGCCTTCGAACTGGTCGCGAATAACCGAGATGACGAGCACACCCATCGCAGCAGCAAGCAAACCATGCGCGAAACGCATTGCCAGCATCATTTCAAAGTTCGGGGCGATGGAACAGGCGAGCGAAAAAACAGCGGCACCAATGGTTGCAATAAGCAATATTGGTTTCCGGCCATAACGATCGGAGAGCGGGCCATAGATTAACGCGCCAATGCCGGTGCCAGCGAGAAAGACAGAGATAATATATTGGATCTGGTTGGGATCGGTAACGTTCAACCCCTGCGCCATGGCGGGAAACGCTGGCAACATGGAATCAATCGCAAGCGCGTTAAGCGCCATCAGCGATGCCATCATGATGGTCAATTCGCGCGGGCCGATGGATTTTTTTGCAGAAGCTGGGGAGGACATGACACTGCTATGGGGTAGCAGCCCTAACAATTCCACCCGCTAAATCATCAAATCAGCCCAGCGCTACGCATGCTGGAAAAGCCATCTTTGCCGATGATGATATGATCGTGCACGGTAATGCCGAACTTCTGCCCTGCCTCTGCGATGTCCCGCGTCATGGCAATATCCTGCCGGCTTGGCGTGCTATCGCCGCTCGGGTGGTTGTGCACAAGGATGATGGCTGCCGCGCCGAGGTCCATCGCACGCCGGATGACTTCGCGGGTATAAATCGCCGCCTGATCGACTGAACCTTCGCTCGCAATTTCATCGCGGATCAGCATATTTCTGCTGTTGAGATATAATGTTCGCACCCGTTCGATGGTCAGATGCGCCATGTCGGCGCGCAGATAATCCAGCAAAGCCTGCCATGAGGATAACACCGGCATCTCGCGGACTGGCTCGCTCAAAAGGCGCAGGGCTGCCACTTGCACAATTTTCAGTGCGGCCACACTGGTTTCGCCCATCCACTTTTCGTGCATGATGCTCTCAGCGTCGGCCGTCAGCAGTGCTGACAAGCTGCCATAACGCGCGATTAAGTCCTTGGCGATTTCCTTTGTGTCGCGGCGCGGAATGGCCAGCGCCAGCAAATATTCCACCAATTCATGGTCGTGCAGACTTTCGCCTTGGTTCTCAAAAAGCCGCTTTCGCAGACGCGCACGATGGCCGGCGCCATGATGTTCCATTTTATCCGCGCCGTCGGCCATCAGCACTATCCTTTTGTGATAGCTCTCTTTTCTGCGATTTTTGCGACGGGTGCAAGTCGCTTGACGCGAATGCCGTTGCAACCGGGCGGGCTTTCCCGCATTTGATGACCATGCGGACTGCTGCCGACGAAGCCCCGACAGACGACGCCGATGTGCAGCCCTTTCGGGGTGCGCGGTGGAAGCGTCGTATTTTCGGC
>JBKBTH010000002.1:16255-24789 GCA_046290915.1 Sphingorhabdus sp. | reverse complement strand
ATCCGGATCGTTGATATGCTGCCGGGTGGCGTGTCACCCATGCACCGCACCAACAGCATCGATTATGGTATCGTCCTGTCGGGTGAGGTCGAACTGGAACTCGATGACGGCGCGGTGACCACCGCCCGCAGCGGCGACATCATCGTCCAGCGCGGTACAGTACACTTATGGCGCAATCGTTCGACGACTGATGTCTGCCGGATCGTTTTCGTCCTGATCGAAGCGCCCCCTGTCTTGGTGAATGGCGTACCGCTGGATGAGGAAAAGCCCTAATGCGGAGGCACGGTGCTGTTCCATCATCGACGCGACCGCCTTTTGATGGATGGAAGCAGACATAGCTCGTGCGTGAAACCCTTATTCTGGTCCCCGGCCTTCTGTGCGATGCCACTGTTTGGGAGCATCAGGTCGCGGCTCTGTCTCCCGATTACGATATTCAGATAGCCGATCTCACCTCGCAGATTTCGATCAGCGACATGGCTGCATACATCCTGAACAACGCCCCAATGAAATTTTCGATAGCTGGCCATTCGATGGGTGCGCGCGTTGCGCTTTCTGTAGTTGATCAGGCTCCTGACAGGGTAGAACGCATCGCGTTGCTTGATACCGGCGTTCACCCGGCGACCGATTATGAACCAGCAAAGCGTCAGATAATGGTCGATTTAAGCGCGCGTTCCGGGATGCAGGCTCTGGCCGATCAATGGCTGCCACCAATGGTCAAGGAAGGTGCGCTCGATTCAAACCCAACATTACGGCAACAGCTGTGCGATATGGTCGGACGCATGAGCCCTGAAATCCACAAACGCCAGATTACCGCGCTGCTTAATCGACCTGACGCTCGCGCTCAGCTGTCACACATTAGCTGTCCGGTTTTGATTGGCGTAGGTGAATTCGACCGCTGGAGCCCCCCTGAACAGCATGAAGAAATTGCCGCTGGTATTCTGCACGCGGAATATATCGTTTTTCCCGATAGCGGCCATATGGCGCCAATGGAGGCCCCTGAGGCAGTGTCTGATGCACTAAAGCAATGGATGCGTGGTTCTCGGACGGTCAGGCAATCAGCAATCGGCGTTTGAGGCTTCCGCAGCAATTGCCTGATCGATCATCATCCGGGAACGAACACCTCCGGCATCAATGTTGAGCAGTAGCAGCTTGCGATCCGGATAGCGCTCGAGATTATCCTGCTGGCGATGCAGAATTTCCATATCTTCGGCGAAGATCTTTTTCTGTCCTTCGCGAATCGTAACGGTCAGCGCATCGTCGTTTACCGCAAAGCGCCGCGCCAACCCCCAGAAATACCAGTGAGAGCTTTCCGTTTCCGGGGTCATGAAATCCACGACCAACCCATAGGTTTTCGACGCATTGTCGGCGTCGTAGCCACCCCTGCCTTCCAAAGCGACGCCAACCTCAATCAGCACGCTGCTTGGCAAGGAGAAGCGGCATATCTGCCAGCGGTCTACGGTCTCTGAATCTGGAAGGCCAGCACCGCGCAAAGCCATTTGCCAGAAAGGTGGCGCAGTAATGCCGTCCATATATCGGCTCGTTACAATTTGATCGCGTTCGGCGCGCGTTTTCACCGGCGTTTCGTCGATTTCTTTCTGTCCGATGCTGGAACCATGGACATAATTTTCGTGTGTCAGGTCCATCAAATTGTCGATCATCAAGCGATAGTCGCAATTGACGTGATAGAGACCGCCGCCATAGGCCCACTCGTCACTTTCTGCCCATTCCAAATGGCGGAGTTTTGCGATGTCGGCGGATTTGGTGTCCCCCGGCCAGACCCAGATAAACCCGTATCGTTCGACGACAGGAAAAGTCCGGATGGGTGGGAAACCGGCAACACGCTGGTTCGGCATACTGACCGTCCGGCCATCACATCCCATCGCAAGCCCGTGATATCCGCAGACAAGGTTCCCATTCTCAACGAAACCCAACGAAAGCGGAGCTCCGCGGTGCGGACAAAAATCCTCGAGCGCGCTGACCGTCCCGTCTCCAGCTCGGAAGAAAACCATGCGCTCTCCGCAAATCTGACGTCCCAGCGGTTTGCCGTCGATTTCGTCTGGCATGCACGCAACATACCACGCATTGCGTGGCCATGTGCAGGTCTGAGATCGCTCAGCAGTGGCGGCTTTACCATGACGATGTTTGACATCCATTCCCCAATTTCCTCCAAACAGCAGTTTCTGCAAAACTCCTTATTGGATCCAATAGAACTACCTCTGAACCAAGAGTCAAGTTCGATTCAGGCTTGCCGGGCCTCGCAATCAAGCTAGAAACCCCCCGTGGACAAGCCAATTAAGCCCGGTCAGCATGTTTTAATTGCATTGCGAAAGATGATCGCATCGGGGGAACTCGCCGACGGTGCCAGAATCGCTGAAATATCCACGGCAGAAAGGCTTGGCGTATCGCGAATGCCAGTGCGCACAGCGCTTCGGGCGTTGGAGCAAGAGGGCTTGGTGGTAAAGCTGGGCGCACGCGGTTATGCCGCACGCGGCCCGACAGCCGCGCAGATCGAAGACGCAATCGAGGTTAGAGGCGTGCTGGAAGGACTGGCGGCAAGAACCGTTGCTTCGGCCAAGATCACACCCGCATTTGCGAAACAACTGAAAGCCTGCCTGAAATCCGGCGACGACATATTTGAAAAAGGCTATTTGGCCGAGGGCGACCTGGAGCGCTTTTACGACTATAATATGGAATTCCATGATTTACTGGTCGAAGCCAGTAACAATAAGGCAATCTCTGCTGCCCTGTCGCGCAATAACCATTTGCCCTTTGCCTCTGCTGCGGCGCTGGCTCTGGATTGGAACGATCTCGCATCCGAGTATCACCATTTATGCGCGGCGCATAAACAGCACCGGAAGGTTAGCGCAGCAATTCTTGCGGGTAATGCCGACGCCGCCGAACAGCTTATGCGCGAGCACGCCCGTGCGCCGATTGCGACACGCCCAATCTAGCGGCTTACGGCTTGCACTCGTTGCTCAATCGATAGCCAACCCATAGCCATAAGGATATAGAGCGCCATCCTGAGTTTCGGCATAACCCGGCGCATCAGGGTGCTGCTCCATTACCGATTTGGTCGAACGCGGCAGCGCGAACGGTAGTCGCCCTTGTGGCTTGGCCTTACCACTTATGATGTCCAGTTGTGCCCGGTCGGTGACGCCGAAGGTCGCTAACAACGCCCCAACCGATTTCACACCGCTGGCGTCATCCAAGACATAGGGATTGCGGAAGTAGATCGAAATGACGACTTTTCCCGGATCACCCACCTCGCGCATTGCCGCTTGAATTTCGGCAAGCGAGGGAGACATTGACCAGCTTTGAGCTGTCGCAATATCGGAGAACGCGAGGAGGCTCGATTCCCAGGGAAACGCGCCACCGAAAATCAGAGCGCTGTCCAGACAACCATCCGGGCTTTCGGCCATTTTCGGGGCTTCGGGTTCGTAAACACATGGGTCTTGCGCGCCCCATGTCGTCTGCCGTTTTCCGGTGCGTGCATCGACGAGCGGAAATTCCCGCCCAACTGCCTTGCCGCCCGTAGCTGGATCGCTCGATTTATAATTCCGGGCACCTGCATTGCTGATCATTACCTTGATAAGCACGGCATCGGTTCCAGCCGGCACAGCCGGTCGATCCTTCACATTGCCGTCGGTTACCGAGAAACCTTGCGCCGCTACATCTTCGGTACGGAAGCCGATGGTGTAGACTTTTGCACCTGGCTTCAGTGGCAATAGCTTGTTTTGATTTTGCAGCAGGACCACAGACTTGCGCTGGACGTCGAGGCCAAGTGCGCGGTTTTCAGGCTTGCCAATCCTGGCCGTTGCGTTCGCCTCATCGACATAGGGATTTTCGAATAACCCGAGCTGAAACTGTTCGGTTAACAGCCGCGTGACGGCGGGGTCGATATGCTTGCGCTCGTCCAACAGGCCTTGCGCCACCAGATCGGTAATCGTCTTGTTGGCACTGAATTCCGACAGCACATCGCTACCACTCTTGATCGCTATCGCTGTTCGGTCAGCGGAACCATAGGCTTTGCCAGTGGCAGGATTGATGCGATAGCTTTCCAAGCCCCAGCCGCGCGTTTCGATTACACCGCTGTCCGAATTGACATAGCCCTTAAAGCCAAGCTTTTTACGCAGTAAATCGGTGACGATCTGCTTTGAAAACGCCATGCCAAACTCGTCATATTTGACGCCATCATAAGTCACACCAATCGGCACACCGTAATAAGGCATCACCGAAGCAACCCCGCCCTTGATTGCCGCCTTGAATGGTTTCAGATGATAGCCGAAACCATATTTGCCAGTCTTGTCCGTGTAGATCTGGTTCTTTCCGAAGGTATAATGCGGGTCCCAGCCCATTTCCTGCGGACCCCCCCCGGGGAAATGCTTGATGGTCAATGCCACAGCGGATTGGTGCGATAACGAAGTGCCATCTTTGCGGACAGGCCCCTGCAACCCTGTTACCAGCACGCCAATGATGTCGGTCATCAGGTCGGCATCCTCGGTGAAAGTCTCATGCGCACGGGACCACCGCGGTTCGGTCGTCAGGTCAGCCATATAGCCATATATGCCGCGCAAACCGATGGCCTTCCACTCCTCGGACATCACGCCGGTGAAGTCCCGAATGATCCGCATATCGCCTGTCAGGTCTTTCGGAACAGAGCCATCAGTCGTTACCGGCGCGCCTGCGCCAAGTGCCGCAGCAGCCAGTCCTGCTTCTTTCGGAAATTCGGTGAACGCGCCTGCACCTGCCGCGATTCCAAACATGGGGTTAGCCTCGACATGGTTGCGGGCGTTATCCTTGAACAACGCGGGGATTCCTAACCGTCCAGCCTCAAGCCGCTCCTGCACGGCATTGGTGAAACCAGCCATTTGCAGCGGTGTCTGTGCATAGCCGCCCCGCAAAGCAAATCCGGTCAATTTGACGCTGCAATCGGGCGCTTGCGTATTGACCTTTGCGCGCAGAATGAAGCGGGTCATTTTCTGCGTTTCAATTAGCTCGCGCCCGCGATCAGATATGCCGCCACCGCAATCGGGATTATTGGTGGCGATTAGCATCATTCCGGCTTTTTCAGACAGCGTCATTCGGCGAACAAGATCTGTAGCCCGTTTTTTTGGCGGCACGCGCCAGTCTTCATAGGAATCCAGAAGACCGTTGGCGTTCAGATCTTTGAAGCGGAGACCTTTGGCATCAATGATCTTCTTAGTGCGAGCGCCAAGCTCGGGCTGGGCCGGTTCGGCAACTAGCGGTGCAGCACATGTCGTCATCAATAATCCAACCAAAGCCTTACGCATGAGCGCTCCTCCTCATTTCAATTCGCACCGGCATCAGCTTGCTGGCAAAGTATAGCGCGCGCGTTTGGCGGCGGCTGCCTTGCGGGCATTATCGATGGCCTGTTCCTCAGTAGCGAAAAGCAAGCTATCCAGAACCGAGGACAAATGCGTTCGCATTGCAGAGCGCGCCGCCTTTGGATCGTGATTGCGCAATGCTTCGAGAATGGCTTGATGCTCATCGACCACGGGTTTGATATTGGCAAACCGCGCTTTGGCATGGAGGAGCGCACTTTCAGGTGAGGTTTGGCGTAGCTTCCACAATTCCTCGATAGTCTGGAAAACGGCGGTGTTGCGGGTCGCCCGTGCAATGGCGAGGTGAAATTCGCGATCGGCCTCTTCAGTCCCGCCGGGCGTTTGATTTTCAAGCGCAATGTCGTCTACCCGCTGTGCCAATTCCTCGAGCTCTTCATCGGTAATTTGTATTGCAGCCAGCGCCGCTGCTTCGCTTTCGAACAAAAGGCGCGCTTCGGTCAGTTCGAATGCAGTCACGTTAAAGCCCGGGATATCTTCTCTGCCCGGCAGGCGCTTTACATAAGCACCTGAACCGACGCGAACATCAACGAGCCCTTGTACCTCAAGCGCGATAACAGCCTCGCGCACGGTGGGGCGGCTCACATCATATTCCGCTGCTAGCTCGCGCTCTGCTGGCAGCCGATCGCCTACTTCATATCTACCCATGACCAACGCATCGATGATCTTGCGCGCAAGTTCTTGATACAGTCGATCTCGTGATGACATATTTTGGCCTTACCAATTTGATTAAAGTTGACAGACCAAATGGCGCTGGTCAAGTTCGATTTCTGCATTGCGTCAGATCAAAAGGGATTCATTATAGCCATGAAAATCATTTCCGCTCGTGTCATCATCACCTGTCCGGGTCGCAATTTCGTCACCCTAAAAATCATGACCGATCAGGGTGTATATGGCATTGGCGATGCGACTCTAAACGGACGCGAATTATCAGTGGTGTCTTATTTAGAGGATCACGTAATTCCCTGCCTTATTGGTATGGACCCAAGGCGTATCGAGGACATCTGGCAATATCTCTATCGTGGAGCCTATTGGCGGCGTGGACCGGTAACCATGCGCGCGATAGCGGCGGTCGATGTGGCGTTATGGGATATCAAAGCCAAGATGGCAGGGATGCCGCTTTACGATTTGCTTGGCGGACGCAGCCGTGATGGCATCCTGGTCTATGGCCATGCCAATGGCAGCAACATCGACGAGACTGTGGAAGCAGTAGGCCATTATATCGACATGGGTTATAAAGCGATCCGCGCGCAGACGGGGATACCGGGCGTGAAGGACGCGTATGGCGTCGGGCGCGGAACGCTGTATTATGAACCGGCTGATGCAGCGCTGCCGCGCGTCACTGGATGGGATACCCGTAAGGCGCTCAATTATGTGCCCAAGATGTTTGAAAAGCTGCGCGCAACATATGGCTTTGATCATCATCTGCTGCATGACGGTCACCACCGGTATACGCCGCAGGAAGCAGCCAACCTTGGCAAGATGCTGGAGCCATTCCAGCTTTTCTGGCTAGAAGATTGTACGCCCGCGGAAAATCAGGAAGCTTTCAAGCTCGTCCGACATCACACCACCACGCCGCTGGCGGTGGGTGAGATATTTAATACGATTTGGGATTGCAAAGACCTGATTCAAAATCAACTGATCGATTATATCCGCTGCACTATTGTCGGAGCAGGCGGCGTGACTCACCTCCGCCGTATCGCTGATCTGGCGAGCCTTTATCAGATCCGCACAGGATGCCATGGCGCAACCGATCTGTCGCCCGTAACTATGGGTACAGCCCTGCATTTCGATACATGGGTGCCCAATTTCGGCATCCAGGAATATATGCGCCATACCGAGGAAACTGATGCCGTCTTCCCACATGACTACAGGTTCGAGGCGGGCGAGCTTTTTGTTGGCGAAACCCCGGGCCATGGTGTCGACATAGACGAAGACCTTGCCGCCAAATATCCCTATAAAGCTGCTTATCTGCCAGTCGCGCGGCTTGAGGACGGTACGATGTGGAATTGGTAGCATATACGGGGTCTGCTTCGTCTTCATCTGCGAAGCCGCAATCCGGCTTACGCATAAGGTCAGCGATCGATGCAGTATTGGCTTTGGTGATATGATTGCATTGTCGTCATAAAGGATTTGTCGACAGTGTAATCAGAATCATTGGGCGTATAGGCCTTCAAGCATCGTTTTTCGGTTGTCTTGATGGAATCCTGCATTGGGCGCCAGTAGAGTGTCAGCAATTGATCCGCCTGCGCAGGGAAAGCTCCGTCCACGGCCCTTTTGAGCTGATTATCTTCCATGCTGATCTGCGCAGCGTTTGTGCGGTCATAATAGGGCACGCGACACTGGGACAGACTCGGGCCAACCTTTGAAACATGAGACTTTACGCTTGGAGTTTGCACGATTTCGGTTTCAACTAGCGCCTCGACAACATCTATATTGTCGGGCTGGTTCCTGCCCGTCAACTTGTCGCCGAGATTTACCACACGGTTGGGTGGTGCCGTGGTGCAACACCGCATCGGATACCGATGTGCTGCCTGTCCGAAGTAGGCCCAGTTGCCGTCGCTGTGCGAGGCCAGTCAGCCGAACGCTAAGTGTCATGTTTTAATGTTTGGCCTACCGCTGTACAGGTCTCGCGGGAACGGCTGAAAAGTCCAACAAATCAGCCATATCGACCTTGCTGATGCGATGTCCGCTTATGGGGGAGCGAGCCGACACTTCTAGTGACGGTAACTGGGCGCGAAGCAGCCATTACGCCACTCGACCAACGTTTAGTGCTCTCGCAATGGACCACATTCGCGCAGCCTACACGACAGTTCCAAGGTGCTTGCCCTGTGCTTGCCCAAATAAACCAGTCGCCCACATCGCTTCAAGTTGTATGGTGTAAATCATTGAAAAATATGGTGCCGCCTATAGGATTCGAACCTACGACCCCCGCATTACGAATGCGATGCTCTACCAACTGAGCTAAGGCGGCGCTGGCCTGCTGGCCGTGGGACGCGCATAGCCAAGAGCGCGTTTGAGTTCAAGTGACCTTATGCCAAATACCCCGACAGCCGCCATATGGGCCATCGAGGTATTGTGCACACAGGCCAGTGGCCCGTGTCTTCAGTTATTGCGCGGGCGTTTAACGCAGCAGGTTCAATACGCCCTGCTGGCTCTGGTTCGCCTGGGCAA
>JBKBTH010000002.1:15975-16245 GCA_046290915.1 Sphingorhabdus sp. | reverse complement strand
TTGCGGTCGATGCCTGAGCAAGGATCTGTGCCGACGCCAGCTTGGTCGATTCTACCGAGAAGTCAGTATCTTCAATGCGCGATTTCGACTCAGTCAGATTCATTGCGGTCGATGTCAGATTGTTGACGGTTGCATCGAGACGGTTCTGTACCGCACCGATATTGGCGCGCTCGGTTGCTACCGTGTCGATTGCCGTATCGAGCAGATCGAGAGCCGTGCTTGCGCCAGCTGCAGTCGAAAGGTCGACCGCTGCGATGCCAAGACCGGATG
>JBKBTH010000002.1:6705-15965 GCA_046290915.1 Sphingorhabdus sp. | reverse complement strand
CGGCCGCATCCATTGCAACAAGGTCAATATCCACGGTTTCGCCCGATTCAACACCGGTCTGGATGCTGACGGTTTTGGCTGCATCAATCAACGTCGTGCCGTTGAAATCGGTACGGCCGGAGATATCACCGATTTGTGCGACGAGCGCGTCCGATTCTGCCTTGATGGCATCACGGTCAGACTGAACGGCTGTACCGTTGGATGATTGGACTGCCAGTTCACGCATACGGACGAGGATGTTCGAAATTTCGCCCATCGCGCCTTCAGCGGTCTGTGCAAGCGAGATGCCGTCATTGGCGTTGCGTACGGCTTGGTTCAAACCGCGGACCTTTGCGTCCATTCGGGTAGCGACCGCAAGGCCGGCTGCGTCGTCTTTTGCGCCGTTAATGCGCTTCCCTGACGAAAGGCGTTCCATCGCGGTGCCAAGCGAATTGCTTGCCATACGTGAAGCATTTTGTGCGCGCAGTGCGCTGACGTTGGTATTGATGACTGTCATGATATTTCCTTTTGCTGTCTCAGGTTTTGGGCAGCTCGATTGGGGGTGAGCAGCCTCGGCACAAAGAAACGGCGATGGCGACGATGCCTTTAATTTTACGCGTCGGAAATTTGGCAACTCGCCCGTGCTGTGCCACGGGAACCGCCAGAAACCAGGGCTTTCGCTAGACTGGCACGTCCTTTGCAGAAGAGTGCGCAAAGGCAATTCCGCCTTCGGACCCGAGTACATGTCGACGATTGACCAGAGCCGGCTTTTACAGATGCGCTCAAATATCCTGAACCAGAATGATGCGCTGCGGCGTGCGGCGGGGCGTGAGGCCGCTGTGGAATCGGTCGTATCAACGACGCCCTTTGCACAAACGATGACAGACGCGCTTCAGGTTGTGAATGCGCAACAAGGTAAAGCAAGCACCCTGTCTGCATCCTATGAGCGCGGCGAGACCAACGACATCGTATCCGTCATGGTGGAACGCCAGAAAGCCTCCATTGGTTTTGAAGCCACACTTCAGGTGCGCAACAAGCTTCTGTCCGCATATCGCGACATCATGAACATGCCGGTATAACGCATGGCCGACCAACAAATCCTCGCCCCTGATACGTCGATGGTCTCCGCACCGATGCAGCGCAACATTGCGCCCGCATCCAGCTTTGGTTTCGACGGACTGCGCGGCATTGGTCGCCAACCTGCCGTACGCAAGGCGCTTCCGGTGCTGGCGTTGACGGGCGCCGTAGGCTTTGCCGCGCTTACCTATTTCGCGTTGAGCACACCCGCGCAGTCGCCCTTGTTCCAAGGCCTTGCCGAAGCTGACAAGGCGGCGGTCGCAGATGCGTTGCAATCTTCGGGGATCAATTACACGCTTGACCCCGGCACTGGCGCTATTTCGGTCGATGCGGGCAAATTGCACGAGGCACGCATGCTGCTTGCTGGCCAAGGCCTGCCCAAGGCGCAGCCAAGTGGTGACGCCGTCATGGCGTCCTTGCCAATGGGATCAAGCCGCGCAGTGGAAGGGGAAACATTACGCGGTGCGCGCGAGGCTGATTTGGCGCGCACAATCGAGGCAATTGATTCCGTCAAAACAGCCCGCGTTCATTTGGCGACACCGGAAGCGAGCGTTTTCGTCCGCGAAAATAAAGAGCCCGCAGCGTCGGTCATGTTAACACTACAACAGGGCCGAAGCCTCTCTGCGGCACAGGTGCGCGCGGTGCGCCATCTGGTCGCTTCTTCGGTACCAAACCTGTCGGCGGACGCAGTGTCTGTGATCGACCAAAGCGGCGCCCTGCTTTCGTCCGACCAAGCCACGGCAGACGACCGGATGTTCCAACTGCAAATGCAAATGGAAGAGCGCTATCGTCAGGCAGTCGTTGCATTGCTGACCCCGATAGCTGGGCCAGGTAATTTCTCGGTGGAAGTGCATGCCGATGTCGATGCGAGTGAAAGCCAGTCGACGCGTGAAACATATCCAGAAAACGATCGTGCCTTGCGCAGCGAAGAAGGCAACAAATCCATAAGCGCCGCAGCACAGGAAGCTGGCGGCATTCCGGGCGCACTGGCGAACCAGCCGCCGCCTGCAAGCCAAGTCACCAATACCCCGCCAGTGGCTGCTGGTGGGACCGGAATGGGCCCGACGCAAAGCGAGGAGACATTCAACCGTAGCTTCGACGTGGGCCGCGAAATTGCGGTAACGCATCAGCCGCAGGGCAATCTGCGCCGTTTGTCGGTTGCGGTCGCCTTGCGTGATGGAAAAGGCGCGAAGAAGCGTTCAGCCGCAGAAGTTGCAGCGCTCGAGAATCTAGTGAAGGGCGCCGTTGGTTTTAAAGCCGATCGCGGTGACGTAGTCGCGATTTCTGCGCGGCCATTTGCCGAAGAGGCCGCCGTCGTTGTCAATTTTTGGGATGAACCTTGGTTCTTGCCGCTTGTGCAGCAAGTTGGCGCCATATTGGCCGCGCTCATCGCTTTCCTGCTTATTGGACGTCCGATCGTCAAAGCCGTCAAAAATCGTATGGCGGAATCCAAGGAACGGGCTGAAACTGAGCAGCAGTTGCTGTTGGCAGCTGCACGCCAGGATGCGCAACCCGCCAGTAGCGCAGTGACCATTGATATGATTGAATCGGCGCCAAGTTACGAAGCACGGGCAAAGCTCGTCCGCTCGTTCGTTCGCCAAGACCCTGAACGTGCAGCCCTCGTCGTCCGTCAAATGCTTGGGCAGCGCGCCAATGGATGAAGATTATGACGACGTCGCGCCACCAGCGCCTGCCGCACCCGTAAATGGCGGGCTTTCGGCTGCGATCCTTCTTATGTTGCTTGAAGATGGCGACAGCTCAGCAGTGCTTCAGCATCTCGACCCAGCCGAAGTCAAATCGCTTGGCAAAGGCATGTTTGAAGCGTCGTGCGCAACCGAACATGATGTCGAAGGCGCGCTTGACCTTTTCGTACGCAACAATCGCGATTTATCGAGCCTTGCGGTTGGCGCTCCCGTTCGCATCCGGGGTATGATGAACCTTGCATTGGGCGATTCAAAGACCAATCGCATCTGGCCCGAAATTGCTCCGGCAAAGGCAGCCGCGCCCGCGATGGAGGCGCTTCAATGGCTTGATATCGCAACCATCTCAGCGCTCGTCGCATCCGAACATCCGCAACTTGCGGCAATTATCTTGTCGGCACTGCCAGCCGAATCTGCAGCTGAAGCAGTTGCTGGCCTGGATGAAGCCACGCAAGCGGACATCTTGTTCCGCACAGCTACCTTGGGCCCTGTGCCCGCGGCCGCGATCGCCGATATCGAGGCGATCCTTGCGACCTACGCGACGCGTTCCGAAAGCGCATCGATCAACCTTGGCGGCCATGGCGATGTGGCCAAAATCGTCAACAATCTGGCCCGCCCTCAGGCCGAGAAGCTTTTAAAAACGATCCGCAAAAAAGACCGGCGCTTGGCCGATGCCATCGAAGAAGGCATGTTCATCTTTGCTGACCTTGGAGAACTCGACACCAAATCCTTGGGCGCAGTCATGCGCAATGTTGAGGCGGACCGGTTGGCGCTCGCCATCAAGGGTGCGGACGCAGCACTTGGCGACAGAATATTGGGTACGCTCTCCGCGCGCGCAGCGCAGACCATCAGCGACGAAATTGCCGAGATGGGTCCGGTCAGCCGTGCCGATGTCGAAGAAGCGCAAAAGGCCGTGATTGCTGTCGCGCGGGCAATGGCCGCGTCAGGTGAAATCATGCTGGGCAAGCAGGCGAATGACTATGTCTGAAGCCAACAAGCTCTCGCTGGCACAATATTTTGGCAGCCGCCAAGGCTTTCGCCCTCGCGATGTCACGTCTGTGGCTCCAGAAATATGCCAGCAGAGCCCGGATCTTTACGCAGCTGGTCTTGCCGATGGTCAGCAAATGGCTGAGGTCACCTATTCCCTCGAACGCAAGCAGCTGCAGGATTTGATTTCGTCTGCTCACGCCATCAAGGCGGAAGATAATGCCGAACTGACTCACATGCTGGACATTTTGGTGTGCAAGATTGTCGCCAATGTTGTTGGCAGCATCGCGATTGATGCAGACTTCCTGCGACGCCAGATTGATGCTGCAATTGTGGTGCTGACGGAAGCCGACCAGAACCGCATCTTGCGGATGCACCCTGACGATCTTGCTTTGATGGCAGATGCTGACCTCCCTTTGAAATGCTCGGCCGATGCCAGTCTGGCGCGTGGCACGCTGCGGATCGAATGTTCCGATGGCTGGATCGAACATGGTCCGGCACTGGTATTGGACCGTCTCGAACGGGCGCTGAGCCAGGACGGGAACGGCGCATGAGCACCCGGCTTCAATCAATCATTGCCAACCAGCGCGACTTTGCCGGGCTGGTTGATTCAGCACCACGCCGTGTTGGCCGACTGGCTGCGCTTAACGGCCAATATTGCGAAGCAAGCGGCTTTCCGTATCCGCTGGGAACCGGAACACGCATGCAGACGGTGACTGGCGCGTTTGCCGAAGGTGAAGTTGTGGGCTTTCATGGCCAACGCGCCATCATCCAGCCGCTTGGCGATGTCGGCAGCATCGCTTGTGGCGCGGCGGTCTATGCCAACGGGCGGCACGACATGATCGAGGTCGGCGAGGAATTGCTTGGCCGGGTGATTGACGCAAAAGGCAAGCCACTTGATGGCGGCCCCACACCACATTGCCATGGCCGCCAGAAAATTGCAGGCGAAGAAAGCAACCCGCTGGACCGAGGCCGAGTCATCCGCCCCATCGATTCCGGCGTCCGTGCAATCAATGCCTTGCTGACAATCGGCGAAGGGCAACGTGTCGCGATTGTCGCCGGTTCAGGCGTAGGCAAATCAGTCCTGATGGGACAGATATTGCAAGGCATTGATGCCGATATCATCGTTGTTGGCCTGATCGGCGAACGCGCGCGCGAAGTATCCGACTTTGTAGAGGGCAAGCTAACCCCTGCTATCCGGGGCAAGTCCGTTGTAGTTGCGGTAACCGCTGATCAAGTTCCCTTGTTGCGTTTGCGGGCCGCGATGCGCGCCACCGCCATTGCCGAATATTTTGCACGCAAGGGCAAGCGCGTTCTTCTGCTGATCGACAGCCTGACCCGCATTGCCCATGCCCAACGCGAAATCGGCCTTGCCATTGGTGAGCCGCCGACGATGAAGGGTTACACGCCATCGTCGCTCGCGCTCATCCCCCAACTTGTCGAACGTGCTGGCGTTGACCGGCGCTCGGGCGGATCGATTACGGCCATTTACACAGTGTTGGCAGACGGCGGCGATTTGGAAGACCCCGTTGTTGACGCAGCCCGCGCCATTGTCGACGGGCACATCATCCTGTCGCGCACGCTCGCCGAAAGCAGCGTGTTTCCCGCAATCGATGTGGGCCGTTCATTATCACGGCTTATGCCGGATATTGTCGATGCAGCGCATTTGGCCGCTGCAGCACGTTTTCGTCAGCTGTGGTCAAGTTTCGAACAAAGCAGCGACCTGGTCATGCTCGGGGCTTATGCTTCAGGCAGCGATCCAGTTCTGGATGACGCCATCGCGCAGCGTCCAACAATGCTCAGCTTCATACAACAGCCGATGCACGAGATCGTCTCCTTACCCGACGCCCGCGATATGCTGATTGAAGGAATGGCCGCATGAACAAAAATGCGACCCGTTGGAAACGCATCTTGGCTGTGCGCGCGATCCAGCGCCAAATGGCGGAAATCCAGTTGAACAAGTGCGTAGCCGATGTTGCGAACTTGGCCGACCTTGGCGATCGTATTGGCGCGATCCGCGGCGCAGCACAGCCTGCCTCGGGCACCCATGATGGCGCGGTATTGCGTTCTGTCTGCGAACTGACGGCACGGCTCGATTCTGCGCACCATGCGCTTGCCAACCCTACGCGCCTCGCGATCGAGACGCGCGACCGGCAACAGCGCGCGGTCATCTTGGCAAAGCAAAGCGAAATGATTGTGGACAAGCTCACCATTGCGATCACCGCAAAAGATGAAAAACTGTCTGAGGACCGTCAAAGCCGGACAGCCATTTTCCGCAAGCCAAGCAGCCGCGGAGCCAATCTATGAACATCCCTGCCTTACCATTAACGCCGTCAACGACCGGCACGCCCCCTGCAGCACCTGCGCCAAGCGGTGCATTTCAGGATATTCTGAATGACTGCGCCACGGCCACGCCGGAAACTCCAGCCGCGCAGGTAGAGGACGAAATCTCGACGGCACCAGCAGACGACGCATCATTCACTTTAAACGCCGCAACGCGTGACGAGCCATTGTTCACGCATATGGCCGATGCCAAGTGCGAAACAGAGACTGGCAACACGGACGTGCGCGACTGCGATCTTGCACAGCCCACGGTGTCACCTGCCACAACAGCAAGCCAAGGCGCCGTTGCTCTGGTTTTGTCTAGAGTAGCCGAGGCGAACCAGTCCAAGACTATATCGGCAGCGACCACCACAGCTGCGCTCCGGACCTCAGTCGGCGCACCAGATGCAATGCTGGCAAATGTCAGCAAAGCGATAGCAGCACGAGAAGCCGTTCAGTCCGACAAGCTGGAGCCGTTACTGGACAACAGGCAAGACTCGGTCGCCCGCAGCAGCTTTTTCGAGATCGGCCAGACTATAGCCGCTGCGCCATCGCCTATGCCTGCCAACCTCCGGTCCGATCCAACGGCGCTGGTCGAATATACTCCGCTTCATCTGTCGCAAGACGGTGAATGGATTGGCGCATTGTCCCGCGAGATCGTCGGCAACGCAGCTCGCGACAACCAACTGCAATTTCGCCTGATGCCCGAAATTCTTGGCCAGCTTGACGTCGCGCTGACCACTGTCGATGGCCAAGTCGACATCCGCCTTGAAACAAGCACTGCTGCAGCGGGCCAGATCATCGCAGCGGACCAAGCGCGGCTTATCGAAGATTTGCGCAATGCAGGTCTTAAGCTTGGCCAGTTTGAAATGACGAACAGCCAGAACGGCAATCGCCAGCAACAGCGGCAGCCCGAACATGACGGCCACAGTGCAGAAAACAATTCCAACCAACCCCGGACCCCGGCTTCTCCTAAAGCCCGCGGCCGCTTCGCCTGAACGAGAGAAACATCATGAGCAAATCAAAATCCCCAGACACCGGAGCCGCTCCCAAAAAGGGCAAGAAGATGATCGTCTTCATTCTCGTTGGCCTTATTCTGGTAGGCGCTGGCGCAGCCACAGGCGTTTATCTCGCAGGCGGGATTACCGGTGACCATCCGAAGGTCGATCCTAACCGCCCCATGCTGGTCGAGCGAAGCGAAGAGCCTGCAGAGCCTGCCGCCGAGGGCGAAGGCGCCGAACCAGTTCTGAAAGAAGGCACCGTATCCGTTAAAAACGACCGCGTGCCCGTCGACCCGCGCAAGTTTGAAGTTACTTATGTCGGTCTCGAACAAAGCTTCACGGCCAATCTGGCCGATGGTGGCGGCTTCGTGCAAGTGGGCTTGAGCCTGGCCACTTATTATGATGGCCGGGTCATTCAGAATATCAATCGGCAGGCCGTACCCATCCGTTCGGCGGTCCTGATGGTGCTATCACAACAGGATGCAGCGGCATTGTCGACACCGCAGGGCAAGAAGCTTCTACAGCGTGATCTGACGGCTGCCATCAACCAGGTACTTCGCGAGAAAGAAGACTTTGGCGGCATCGATAATGTCTACTTTTCAAACCTAGTGATCCAATGAGTGCGTCTATCCTCTTAAGGACCCGCCCGGCAGCGGCGGACGATTTCGGCTGGTTTCAAAAGCTTGCTGAATCGCTCGCTGGCGCAATGCGCGAATTCATGTCGGGACCGAATATGGTCAGCGCCCGCGTCCAGACAGTGAACAAGGCCCGCTTTTCAGAATGGAGCGCCGCACAGCCGGCATTTGGTATCCTTATGCCATTCGAGCTCGGCAAGGACGCGGACGAAGTTGTACTTCACATCCCTGGACAATTGATTAGCGAATTGCTTGACCTCCAATATGGCGGGTCCGGCGAGGTGCCCGCGCGCAATAGTTTTACAGCGTCGGAAATGCGTCTTGTCACCCGGCTGGCCGCGCATATTTTGCCATTCATCGGCAGCGCTACGCAGGAAGTCATTCCCGAGCCCGCGCGGATGCTTTCGGCGCATACTGACTTAGATGCGTTTAACTGGCCGCGCTATCGCGACAGTATCGTGTTGGCTGACATCCAAATCGAACGGGCTGGTGCAAACCCTGCCACGATCAGCTGTTTTATCGGATACGCCCGCGCCAAGAAGATTGCTTTGCGTTTTTCCGCTGCGCACCCCGCCCAAATTCCCGCCCAGCCCGAATGGCAGGCCAAAATGCAATCAGCTGCCATGCGCGTTCCGATGGAAACGCGCGCGGTGCTGACCGAGGCGGAATTCCCGCTCTCGCGGCTGCTGGCGCTGTGTCCTGGTGACATATTGCCCGTCATGCTGCCCGCAGACGTTCCGCTGATCATCGCCGGTCGCTGCTTCGCCCGGGGCTCCATCGGCGAAGCCAATGGCCGCGCAGCATTACAAATACAGAATATGGAAGGCTTTCACTGTGAGTGACATGACTGAAGCACCGAGTTTTCGGCCCGCTGACCGGACGGTCAAAATGGATTTACTGGCAGACGTGTCGCTGCGCGTATCGGTCGAGGTTGGCTCGGCATCACTGACGCTCGCGTCGTTGCTTGAGCTTGGCGAAGGCAGCGTTCTTGAACTCGACCGTCAAGTCAATGAGCCGCTCGATTTGCTCGTCAACGGAACGCTCATCGCCCGCGGCGAAATCGTCGAGACAAACGGCCGATATGGAATCCGGATCATTGAAGTGGCGCAAGACGGCAATCGCCTTACCAATATGGAGACACGGTCATGATCCTCGAATATTTCGGACGCCTTCTCCTCATCATGCCGTTGATCGGTGGCTTGGCCTGGGGATCATTATGGCTTTGGAAGAAGCTTCAAATCGGCTTGCCGCTGCAGTCGCAATCCGCCCGCGCGGTTCGCGTTGTCGATTCCGTTTCATTGGGCGGCAATGGTCGGCTTTTGGTTGTAGAGTTCGGCAACGACACGCTTTTGCTCGGCGCATCGCGCGCCGGCATCAGCATATTGGCAAACTCCGATCAGGATGCGCCAAATGCGTAGACTTTTAACCATCTGCATCGTGGCGTTCGCCCTTTTCGCGAGCCAGTCAGCATTTGCCTCGCCAACGTCGATGGGCATGGAAAAAGCCTTGGGCGCTGTCGCGGGCGATGGCCGTTCGCTGTCGCTATCATTGCAAATCCT
>JBKBTH010000002.1:0-6695 GCA_046290915.1 Sphingorhabdus sp. | reverse complement strand
TCACACGGATTATCATTGTGCTGTCGATATTGCGGCAGGCTCTAGGCCTGCAGCAGACGCCGCCCAATCAGGTGTTGGTTGGCCTTGCGCTGTTTCTCAGCATCTTTGTGATGCAGCCGGTCCTGACCACAATCAACACACAAGCGCTCGAGCCTTATGGACGTGATGAAGTGAGCTTTGAACAAGCGCTGTCGACATCTGCCACCGCGATGCACGGCTTTATGATCAAGCAGACACGCAAGTCTGACATCGCGTTGTTCAGTGACATTGCAAAAGCCGGAAAGTTCGCGAAACCCGCTGACGTCCCTTTTTCGATATTGCTGCCGGCCTTTGTGACGAGCGAACTAAAGACGGCATTCCAAATAGGCTTCATGATTTTTCTGCCGTTCTTGATCATTGACCTGATTGTCGCATCTGCCCTGATGTCGCTGGGTATGGTCATGCTGTCACCCACGATCATATCGATGCCATTCAAGCTATTGCTGTTTGTTCTCGTAGACGGCTGGGCGCTCACCATGGGCTCTCTTGCCAGTTCATTTGTGGTGTAGCCATGGATCAGGACTTCTTCATTAACGTAGCGCAGCGCGCGCTCTGGATCCTCGCCCTTGGCTCCGCCCCGATCCTCATTCCGGCTCTCATCGCTGGCGTGGTATTGGGGATGGTGCAGGCCGCGACGTCGATCAACGAACAGACATTGAGCTTTGTACCGAAGCTGATCGTTGTCGCAATCGCGCTTGCGGTCTGTGGCTCCAGCATCATGATATTGCTCGCCGACTTCACCAAAGATATCTTTGCACAAATTCCGCTGCTGGTGCGATGATCCCGGCCGGATTTCAAAATGTTGAAGGGCAATTGCTGATCTGGATGGTTGCGATGCTTCGGCCGGGTGCAGCCTTTCTGGCGGCACCTATGTTCGGCGCAAATGCTGTTCCTGTGCAGTTGAGGTTGATCCTCGCACTTGCGGTCGGCATCCCCTCTGCGGCCATGGTCAACATGACATTGCCAGCGGCGGGAATTATCTCGTTGCCAGGGTTTTTCTTGATCGTGTCCGAAGTTGTGGCGGGCCTTGCGATGGGGTTCGTTATACAGATTGCCTTTGCCGCCGCGCTGGTTGCCGGTGAAGCTATCAGCAACGCAATGGGCCTTGGCTTTGCGTCCATGGCCGATCCCGCAAGTGGTCAGTCCAGCCCGGCAATCGGGCAGTTTCTGTCCATGCTCACGATGTTCCTGTTCCTTGCCGCAGATGGTCATCTGGCGTTGATCGCAACCATTGCCGAAAGCTACCGCGCATTGCCACCCGGTGAAGCATGGCTATCGTTTTCTGCTATCGGCGGCATTGTAAAGTTTGGCAGCCTTGCCTTTTCGGCTGGCCTGTCGATTGCCTTGCCCGTCGGCTTTGCGCTGGTGCTCGTGCAGTTGATTATGGCGATGATTGCGCGGTCGGCACCCACGCTGAACCTGTTTGCAGTCGGAATGCCGGCAGCATTGCTGGCGGGCATTTTGCTGATGGGCGTGTCGCTGCCCGTAATGGCCGATATGCTCAGTAATGCACTTCGCTTGGCGCTTGATCAGGCACAGATAATCGGCGGTGGCCGTGTCTGACGCACCAGATAAAGACCAGCAGACCGAAGCACCAACCCAGAAGCGTAAGGACGACGCCGTCAAAGAAGGCGACGTACTTGCCTCAAAAGAGCTAGCAACGGCCGTGATGATCGCCGCCGGAACGGCATGGGCAATTGGCCTCGGCACCTGGTTCTTTAACGCCAGCAAGACATTGCTGAAGGATGGTCTGTCCCGCGACCTTTCCAACCCGGATCATTTTGAACCGCTGAACGCGCTGCTGTGGCCTTTGGCGCAAGTGGTTATCCCCTTTGCTGGACTGCTTGTGCTTTCGCTGGTGGCGGCCTTTGCTGCGCCTGCCATGCTTGGTTCGCTCGGGTTTCGAGGCAAAGCAATGGCACCCAAAGCGAGCAGGATTAGTCCAATCGCCGGGATAAAGCGCATTTTTGGAACGCAAGGTCTGATCGAGATGTTCAAGGCAACGGCGAAAGTCGTCGTGCTGGGATATGCCGGCTATTGGGTCATATCCGGAGAGATTGCGTCGTTGCCGGGATTGGCGGCGGCAGATCCCTCGGTCGCCGTAGGCATCATCGGGGACAAAGTAATTTTCACTATCGCCATTTTGACCGCAGGCCTTGTACTGATTGCGGGCATCGATGTTCCCATCCAATGGTTCCAGCGTAATCGGAAATTGCGCATGACCAAGCAGCAGATGAAAGAAGAAATGCGGCAGAGCGACGGTGCGCCTGAACTCAAGCAAGCCATCCGCGCACGGCAACAGGAAGTAATGATGTCATCGGCGCGTAAAGGCATGGCGGACGCAAATGTCGTTCTGACCAACCCGACCCACTTCGCCGTCGCGCTGCGATACCGCCCAGGTACGGACGCTGCACCCGTTGTGGTCGCACGCGGCAAAGGCGAGGTTGCGCAAGCGATCAAGGCGATTGCCGCGGAGAAAGGTGTCGTCATGCTGGAATATCCGCAACTCACCCGTGCGATTTACTTCACCACACGCACGGGCAAAGTCGTCTCCGAAGATCTATACGTCGCGGTCGCCGCCATTCTTGCCTTTGTATTCCGGCTTGAATCCACGCTAGCGCAAAATGTGCAGAAACCATCGGTCGACGTACCGCCAACGAAGCGCTTCGATCAGGATGGGCGGCGTACAGCCTAAATACGCCGTTCGGATGGCCGTATAATGCCTTGAGGATATTGATATGGTTACGTCGATTGCAAGCAGCTTGGGTTTTGGTTCAGGCATTGATACCGCGGCATTGGTCTCGGATCTTACCGCTGCGTCGCGCACGCCAAAAGTGCAGCGATTTGATGCGCTGTCGCGGGCTAATCAGGCCAAAGTAAGCACGCTTGCACAAGCCCGCAGCGATCTGGATAATTTTGCGGACTCCCTGGAAGGGCTCGCCGCCGACGGGTCATTGCGCAGCAAGCCAACCGTATCGGATGATACGGCGATCTCGGTTTCCGCGAACGCGGGCACCTTGCTTGGCAATTTCAGCGGCGAAATCACGGTCCAGACACTCGCGAAAGCACAAACTGTGTATTCCGCGCAGATGGCTTCCAGAAGCAGCTCTATAGGCCAGGGCACGCTGACGCTCAATATTGGGTCCAGCGCCTACTCCATCGCAATAGATACCTCGAATGACAGTCTCGACGGCCTTGCCAGCGCAATCAATGCAGCGGGCAGCGGTGTGACCGCCAAGGTCGTAAATGACGCAGGACAGTTCAGGCTTGTCCTGAAGGGCGAAAGCGGTGCCGCAAAGGCATTCGAACTCACCGCCGATGCGGGCGCTCCTGCAAGCTTGCAACGTTTTTCCAGCGCCGCAATGTCGACAGGCCAGTCGGCTAGCGATGCGACATTCACCGTGGACGGTGTCGCATATCAACGTCCATCAAACAGTTTCGATGATGTCATTCCGGGCATGGCCATTACCTTGAAAAAAGCAGATCCGGCCGGGGCTATATCCATCAGCGCGGTACGACCCACGGACTCCATCAAACAAACGCTCACCGACTTCGTAAGCGTATTTAACACGTTGAAAAAAGACGCCACGGCAGCGCGGAACGCAAACAACGGCAGCCCGGCCTTGCGGGCATTTGAACGACAGCTCAACGGCTTCATCGCGCGCCCTTTGACATCACACAACGCAGTTAATTCATTGGCGGATATCGGGATATCTACAAATCGAGATGGCACGCTGTCCATAGATACTACGCGGTTGGACGCAGCATTGCGCAACAATCCGGATGCAGTCGAGGCGATGTTTAATCCGCCACGCAGCGTCAGCCAAACGACCGAAACTGACCCCGGCATTGCTTTTGCGCTAGACAGCCTGCGCGATGCCGCAGTCGCCACCAATGGTCCGCTCGAACAAGTCCGTCTGTCACTGCAACAGGAAACAGAGCAGATCGCTAAAAACCGCGACCGGATGGAACAGCGCGAGCAAATCTATCGCAACCGGATCGAGAAACAATTTGCCGGCATGGATGCCCGTATCGGCGCACTTAAAGCAACGCAGAGCTATCTTGAACAACAGATCAAGCTCTGGAACAACGGCAACGGATAAAACAAATGTTCCCCCGCACACATCCCGCTGCTGCAAATCAGCAATACCGCAATCTTGAATTGCAAAGCCGCGTTGCGAGCGCCAGTCCGCATGGACTGGTCAGCATATTATATGAAGAACTGTTGCGAGCGCTCGATTTGCTGAGTGCCAGTTTAAGCCGGGGAAACACTATTTCCGGCAACCCGCACCACGGTAAAGCATTGTCCATAATCATTGCGCTGGAATCCAGCATTGATTTTGCCAATGGCGGCGATTTGGCCAACATATTGCAACGCATTTATCGCTCATCCCTCAGGACATTGAACGATGCGGCGCGCGCCAATGATGCTTCGGGAGTTACAGAAGTGCGTTCAGCGATTAGCGATATTTCTTACGCCTGGAACGCCCTCGCCCACTAAATTGGCTTTATTCGCCCGACAAAACCCAGCCAACGCTGATTTGTTTGGCAGCAAGGGGAACGTCAAGCCTTGCCTCGCTAAAATCGACCTTGTCGCCGGGGCCAAGTGTGCGTGTCTTTGCCTTCATCTTCCAGCTGTAGACTGGTCGGCCGCTGGCGTCTTTCAGGGTAACGAGCATTTCAGGCACATTTTGCTTCATAGCTGTCGGATTGACGATGCTGCCGCTCGCAATAAAATATGGTGTACCATCCTCGCGCTCGTTGAGCTCTAGGTTCTCGTTCAATACGATGGTCAGGTCGGGTTCGGCAGCCGAGTTTGAAAGCCCGATATCGGGCATTCCGAAATATGAAATTGCGCCACCAATGGCCGCCACCACAATGGCAAAAGCCACCGCAGCCATCGTCCACATTTTGGCAGGATTTCGGCGGGCCTTAAACGGCGGCTCATGGGCGAAACGGCTCTGCGTCGGCGCTTCGTCGACAAATCCGCCACGCGGCACAGAGGGTTCAACGAAGACCGCAGCGGGTTCAGGCGTTGCAGCACGCGTTTGGGCAAAACTCGGAAATGCCGGTTCAGTTGTTCCCGCATCGTTCCCGCGCTCGGCACCTAAACCACCCGGCGAAACGAAATTTGGCGGTGGTTGTGAAGAAAATGTGGGAGGCGCAGGAGACGGCTCTGGCACAGGTGAAGCGGCTGGGGTCACTGGCGTGGGCGGCGCTTGCTGGGCAAATGTCGCAGACGGCGCGCTTTGCGTCTCTGCCGGTGCTACAACAGCAGGTGCAGGCGCAATTTGGGGTACAGCGCCTGCCTGGAACCAGCTATGCTTACAATTCGCACAGCGTACTTGGCGGCCGTCAATACCAACGGCATTGTCAGGGACAACATAACGTGTGCGGCAGGATGGACAGACAAGCAGCATTACGGCGCATAAACAGCAGCAGCCCGCGACTTGCAACCCCACTGTCATAAAATGCTGTGGAAGATGAAACTTCCTACTCCGCAGGCCCCATGAATAGCCTTTGCCCCGTCATGCCGTTTGTGCCATTTGTGGCGCAAATGCAGAGCGTGGTAGAATTCGACAATGTGGGGCTAAGATACGGAACGGGGGTGGAAACACTCACCGACCTTACCTTTACGCTATACCCCGGAAGCTTCTACTTCCTGACCGGCGCATCGGGTGCCGGTAAGACATCGTTGCTGAAATTATTATACCTCGCGCACCGGCCAAGCCGGGGTGCAATCCGGATGTTCGGGCACGACGCCATTACATTACCGCGCGACCGCTTGCCGGGGTTTCGACGCCGCATCGGCGTGGTTTTCCAAGACTTCCGCCTAGTTGCGCATTTGTCGACCTTCGACAATATCGCTCTGCCCTTGCGGATTGCAGGTATTCAGGAAAAGGATTTGCGCGGGCCCGTCACTGAAATGCTTGCATGGATTGGCCTCACCGAACGCGCAGATGCCCGGCCAGCGACGCTGTCAGGTGGTGAACAACAGCGCGTTGCAATTGCACGCGCGGTCATTGGACGCCCAGAAATGCTCGTGGCCGATGAACCGACGGGAAATGTCGATCCTGAGATGGCGCGCCGTCTGCTTCAATTATTTGCGGCACTCAACAAACTTGGGACAACGATCGTGGTTGCAACCCATGACATCCATTTGCTTCAAGAGATTGAAGGCGCGCAAATGATGCGGCTGGACAAAGGGCGGCTGTCCGATCCGACGGGGTCCTTACGCTACCCGCCGCGGCCATTGGTTTTGAAAAGCTAATGTTGCTGGATTTCGCTCTCCCCGCGCATGACCGCAAACTTATCCCGGAAGGTCGATTATCCGGGCAAATGCCGTGGGTCATTGCCATCATGTTGTTTCTGACATTGCTTGTGGCGGCAGGCGGTCTGACGCTTGCTGACGCCGCGCGCAAAGGCGGTCAGGACCTTGCGCGGCAAATCACTGTCCAAATCATCGAGTCCGATCCTGCCCAGCGGGCGACGCAACGTGCCGCGGTAACCCGTGCACTGCGCAATTTGGACGGCATTGCGGACGTTAAGCCTGTGCCAGATGCACAAGTGCGCGATTTGCTCGAGCCATGGCTTGGCACTGGGATTATCGACGCCGATGTTCCTGTTCCCGCACTGGTCGATGTGCGTTTGAGTGC
>JBKBTH010000029.1:7568-11802 GCA_046290915.1 Sphingorhabdus sp. | reverse complement strand
GGATGTTCCCGGGCATTCGCTGCGCCTTGTCATTATGGAACAGATACCGTGGCCGCGGCCCGACATATTGCACCGCGCCCGCCGCCTGAAAAATGGCGGCATCGATTTTGATGACCGTATCATTCGTGCAAAAATGGCGCAGGCCTTTGGCCGCCTCATCCGTAGCGCAGACGACAAGGGACATTTTGTACTGCTCTCTTCTGCTGTGCCCAGCCGACTATTGTCGGCATTTCCGCCGGGAACACCTGTACGCAGAGTAACTTTGGCTGAAGCAGTCGCTTCTGTGAAAACAGGCCTTTCGCCGGACGCCAAATTGCGGCAGGACGCCCCAATTAGTCTCGAAGAAAGCAATCCGTTTTGACGTTCACGCTCACATTATTTCGCCATGCAAAATCGAGCTGGGACGACTCGGTGCCGCGGGATTTTGATCGGCCGTTGAACAAACGCGGCGAGAAGGCTGCCATCACCATGGGAACATGGGTGAAACGCAACGGCCTTGTTTTTGACCATGTCGTTGCAAGCCCCGCTGTGCGCGTGATTGAAACTATTGACCAGTTCGTGAAGGGCACTGGTGGCCGCATGGACCCGCATTGGGACCGCCGGATATATCTGGCATCATCGGCGACGTTGATGGATGTTTTACGCGATCAGGCGGACGAACATAAAAACTTGCTGATGGTCGGACATAATCCGGGGATGGAAGATCTGGTCTTCGATCTTTGCCCCGATGACGGCAAATCGCCGTTACGCGACCTTGTGTGGGAAAAATATCCCACCGCTGCCATCGCGCGGATAGAATTAAACGTTGACCGTTGGGCGGACGTTGAGCGTTTATCTGGGCATCTCACACATTTTATCAGGCCACGCGATCTTGATCCCGATCTTGGTCCGGAAGACGAATGACGCCGATAATCTGGCGCAAAGCAGACGCGAATGACGCCGATGCGCTTTCGCTTCTGGGATCTGCAACATTCCTTGCGACATTTGCCTTTGACCATCCCGGCAAACCGTTGATCGAACATCTCCACGCAGAGCATAGCAAAGAATATTATGCCCATGCGTTGGCGCAGCCCAGTGTGCATATCGTGATTGGTGAAACACCCCTTGGGGCACCGGTCGGTTACGCCATGATAACCCCACCATCGCACGCCAGCCTGCAACAGGACGGCGATGTCGAGTTGAAACGCATCTATCTTCTTGGACCATGGCAGGGTGGCGGGAACGGCAAGAACTTGCTTGAGCAAGCTTTTGCAATCGCAGCCGAGCGCAGTGCAAAGCGCATGCTACTTGCCGTGTACGAAAACAACGACCGGGCAGTTGCCTTTTATGAACGCGCCGGATTTGTTCCTGTTGGCGATACCGTCTTCATGGTCGGGGCCGTTCCGTTTCGCGATATGGTTTACGCGCGGATGCTTGCCTAAGCTTAGGCGGCAGCGAGTGCGGATGCGAGCCGATCGCGAATGGCCCGCAAAGCAGACACATCGATTCGTGCGTCCGACAAAGGCGGGGTTGGTGAAGCAACAGACGCTAGAGCAGGAACGTCGCCGGTTTCCAAAAAGCGCCTGGCACCCTTAACCGTATATCCCTCACTGTAGAGCAGCCGGTGGATATTGTGCAGCAAGGCCACGTCATCGGGGCGATATAGACGGCGGCCACCTGCGCGTGTCAAAGGCTTAAGCATCGGGAATTGTTCTTCCCAATAACGCAAAATATGCGTTCGAACGCCCAAAATCTCAGCCATCTCGCCAATTGTTCGAAATGCGTCTGCTGATTTTTCAGGCATGATGGGCTATTTGACCTTTTGACGCATGCCTTGGCTGGCCCGGAATGTAAGGACCCGACGCGGCGTGATGGGCACTTCAACACCCGTTTTGGGGTTACGTCCTACACGCTGGCCTTTGTCACGCAAAACAAACGTTCCGAAGCCGGATATTTTTACATTTTCACCATCAAGTAAAGCTGTCGTCATATGATCAAGTATGGACTCAATCATTGCCGCGGCGTCAGCGCGCGACAAACCAATTTGGCGATTTAGAATTTCGGCCAGATCGGCGCGTGTTAAAGTTCCTGTGTCTGCCATTTACCGTCTCCGGATGTGCGACCACCCCTAATACCAACAACATACAGTAGAATTTTAAATTGTAAAACGCCGATCATGGAAAATCGGTTACATTCGAACGACGGAGGCGCCCCATGTAAAACCGCCTCCCATCGCTTCAAGCACAATGACGTCCCCCGCCTTAATCCGACCGTCGCGTACGGCAACATCGAGGGCCAAGGGAACCGAGGCAGCAGAGGTATTGGCATGCTGATCAACTGTGAGGATAACCTTGGCGGGGTCGAGCCCCAGCTTTTTTGCTGTGGCTTCAATGATGCGGGCATTTGCCTGATGCGGCACGACCCAATCGACATCGGCAGGGTTGAGTTCCGCTTCCGCGAGCACCTCGTGCAGAACGCTGGTCAGGTTTGTTACTGCGTGCCGAAAAACCTCGCGGCCCTTCATGCGCAATTTGCCGACGGTCCCCGTCGTTGATGGACCACCGTCAACATATAATAACTCATTATGCTGGCCATCGGCATGCAGCTTTGTGGCCAAGGCACCCCGGCTTCCAACTTCGCCCGACAGCACGACCGCGCCGGCACCATCGCCAAAAAGCACGCAGGTTGTGCGGTCTTCCCAGTCCAATATGCGGCTGAAAGTTTCCGCGCCAATCACAAGGGCGTTGCGCGCTGATCCTGCGCGGATCATGCTTTCCGCCACAGAAAATGCGTAAAGGAAACCCGAACATACAGCAGCGACATCAAAGGCAACGCCGCCATTGCAGCCAAGCGCGTGCTGGACGATGGTTGCCGATGCCGGGAAGGTTTGGTCTGGCGTTGCGGTCGCCAAAATAATCAGATCGATGTCCGCAGCGACCATGTTAGCCGCCTCAAGCGCTTTGCGCGCAGCTTCTATCGCAAGGCTGGATGTTGTTTCGTCGGGCTCAGCAATGTGACGGAACTTGATACCGGTGCGTTCGGTAATCCATTCGTCCGTTGTGTCGACTTTGGCAGCAAGTTCGGCGTTTGATACGCGATTGCGCGGAAGCGCTGACCCAGTGCCTTTGATAACAGCATGAAGGGTTGCTTCCTTCATTCTGCCTGCACCCGCGCCAGATCCTGCGTGATGCGCGCTGTAATATCTTCCTCCACCAGCCGGGCGGCTACTTCTACTGCGTTGGCCACGCCTTTGACCGTCGCGCTGCCGTGACTTTTTACGACGACACCGTTCAGCCCCATGAATACGGCGCCGTTGTGGTTATTGGGGTCAAGATGATGGCGCAGCAGCTCTGTTGCCGGACGCGAAACAAGAAAGCCGAATTTGGATCGAATTGAGCTTGTGAACGCACGGCGAAGCAGGTCGGTCACGAACCGCGCAGTGCCCTCAATTGACTTCAGCGCGATATTTCCAGTGAAGCCATCGCATACGACAACATCGCATTCGCCGCGGTTGATTTTGTCGGCCTCAACAAATCCCTGAAAATCCATGTGCAGGCCTGTCGCATTGCGCAAATGCAGGGCAGCATCGCGCAGTTGTTCCGTGCCCTTCATTTCTTCCGTGCCGATGTTCAAAAGCCGAACCCGCGGACGATCGAAACCAAAGATAATGCGCGAGTACGCCGCACCCATGATTGCAAATTGGACCAGGTTTTTCGCTTCACACTCGGTGTTTGCCCCTAAGTCGAGCATAACCACGTCGGTATCTTCAAGCGTCGGTAAAAGCGCAGACAGCGCAGGCCGGTCGATCCCCGGCATTGTGCGTAAAGCGAGTTTCGCGGTCGCCATCAAAGCGCCAGTATTGCCTGCGCTGACGGCAGCACTGGCTTGTCCGATTTTCACGGCGTTTATCGCCATACCCATGGAGCTGGTTTTGGCCTTGCGTAAGGCTGCGCTGACCTTGTCATCAGCTGTGACAACGTCGTTTGTATGAAGGATTTCTGAGGCAGCGCGCAGATTTGGGTGTTTATCAAGCGCCGCTTTGATGCGGACTTCATCCCCAACCAAAAGAAAGTTAAAACTTTCATGCCGGTGCCGCGCCAACGCAGCACCTGCAACCATAACAGGTACGCCCTCGTCACCGCCCATCGCGTCAATGGCGATACGCGGTTTCATGGACACCTATTATTCTCCTTCAGGAAGGATCAGGCGACTGCCACCACTTCGCGGCCATTGTAATGACCACAAGCATCACACA
>JBKBTH010000029.1:5464-7468 GCA_046290915.1 Sphingorhabdus sp. | reverse complement strand
GAATCATGGCTGCGACGCATGCCGCGCTTCGAAGGGGATGTTTTTCTTTTGGGGACAGCCATCTCGGCACCTGTTCCATTTCAAAATCAATAAGTTCTAGGTCATGCTAGGCGAAAGAGGTGGTCGTGGCAAGCAATCGCCAGAATCAGCCTAAGTCAACCGCACATGTCTGTGTGAGCGGCGCGCTATACTTCTTTTTCTGTGCTTTGCAACCCGTGAGATAGCAGATAAGCACCCCAAACGAACAGGGAGAGTATATATGTTGAGTTTACCCGTGACCCTTACCATCGCTGCAGGTGCGGCTTTGGTGAATATTTGGCTCATGATCCGCTGTGGGCAGGCACGTACGAAAGAAAGCGTCTCGATCGGTGATGGCGGCAACGAATTCGTCATCCGCCGCATGCGCGCACACTCCAATTTTGTTGAGAGCGCTCCGTTTATCTTAGTCCTGATTGCCGCGCTGGAGGCAACAGGCGGCACCAACAACTGGTTATGGGGCCTCGGCATCGTTTATATCGTGGGCCGGCTTGCGCATGGCCTGGGCATGGATGGCGGCGCATTGGGCAAAGGACGCATGGTCGGAACGCTGACCACGATGCTGACGCTGCTGGGGCTCGCTGGATGGGCCTTAACCCGCGTTTACGCAGCGGTGCTTTAACTCACCGGGCAGCGAGCACGTCATCGGCGACAAATGCATTATGCTGCCGCTCATAACCAAACTGGCTTGTTGGTCCGTGACCGGGGATGAAGGTAACATCATCCCCCAACGGCCATAGCTTCGTCGTAATCGCATTGATGAGGTCTGCGTGGTTCCCGCGGGGAAAATCGGTGCGGCCGATGGAGCCTTGAAATAAGACGTCGCCAACGATGGCAAGACGACTGGGCGCGTGATGAAAAATCACGTGCCCTGGCGTATGTCCGGGGCAATGAATGACATCGAGCGTTAGGTTACCGACGGTGACCGTGTCGCCGTCGACCAGCCAGCGATCGGGTTCAAAGCTATGCGCCTCCATCCCCCAACGCGGTCCATCATCGTCGAGCTGGGCAATCCAAAAACGGTCATCCTCATGCGGCCCTTCAATCGGTAGGCCTAATTCTTTGGCGAGCATTCCCGTTTGGCCGCAGTGATCCAGATGGCCGTGCGTTACCAATAGCTTTTCCAGCTCGACCCCCGTCTGCGCCACGGCAGCTTTCAGCTTATCCAGATCACCGCCCGGGTCGACAAGCGCCGCCTTGTTGGTTTCGGTACACCAAAACAGCGTACAGTTTTGCTGGAGCGGCGTCACCGGAATGATCGCGGCTTTCAGTGGCGGTGTTTTCGTTGGAGCAGATGTAACGTTCGACATGCGGCACTATGTGGCCGACTCAGGCAAGTGAGGCAAGCCTTCAGAGCCGACGCCCTGCCCAAACGACCCGGCCGATGACAATGACAGTTGCGCCGTCGACATCTGGCCAGTCGGGATAATTGGGGTTGTCGGAAAGTACCGACAGTCGCCCGCATGGTCCTTGGGCGAGACGTTTTACCATCAAAGCATCGTCGAGTCGGATAACATGGATACCATCTCGCACCGCGTGGGCAGCCGCGCGGTTATCGACCATGATGTCATCACCATGGTTGAGCGTTGGCGACATTGATTCGCCGTCGACCCGGATGAGCGAGAGCCTGGCTGCATCAAGCCCCAGCCTGCGCAGCCATTTTTCGTCAAACCCGATCTTGCCGGCAAGCGCTTCCCCGTCATGGATTGTACCCGCACCGGCTGACGCCCCGACGGCCAATTTTGGAATAAGGCGAATGCCTGACGTCACTGCAGTGACGGGCGATTTGCCAAGCAATGCCTCATCGACACCAAAATACCGGGCAAGAATGCCGCGTTCGGTTTCGGGCAACTTTTTAGGCGTTCCCCGCTTTATAAACTGCTGAATATACGCTGGATTTCGACCAACAAGTTTTGACAACCCAGCAAAATCCTCTCCGCTCTCTAATATCAGCCGCTCCAGAGCGGC
>JBKBTH010000029.1:3580-5364 GCA_046290915.1 Sphingorhabdus sp. | reverse complement strand
GCTGGATTTCGACCAACAAGTTTTGACAACCCAGCAAAATCCTCTCCGCTCTCTAATATCAGCCGCTCCAGAGCGGCTCTTGGCTCTTCCTCCATCGTCATCCCTTCGCTTCGGTCGGAAATATCCTAGACTTGTAGGATTTATCCTATCAAGTTTGTTCTATATTTGTTCTAACTGATTCGGGCAAGCTAATCCGGGTCGTTCGTGGAGGAGACGTTATGCACATCAAGCGCCTGATTGAACGGTTTCTGCGTGATGAGGGGCTCCCTCCCACGAAGTTTGGACGCTTGGCAGCGCGCGATCCCCGACTCGTGCTCGATATCAGAATGGGACGTGAAATCCGCCCCGAAATGGAGGAAAAGCTGCGGGCGTTTATGTGTAGTTATGGCGAGGGATCCAACGCACAAGCGGACAAACGGCGATGATCCAGCTAACAAAGTCACGCAGTCTTGTTCGTGCACTTCGACAGCTTGTACCCGAAACCGACATTGCGCTTGTCCACGAACGGCCTTGGCATAGCCTTACCTTTTGTGGCGCGCAGATATGTCTGTTCTTCACATTGCCTGAATACGCCGAAGGTCAGCGCTCGACCATCGCGGAACTGCTCGAAAATAATGAATTTTCACTGCCGGGTCAATTGGTGGCAGACATTGCCATTACCGAGACATCAATACTCGACGGCAAACACCGCCTGATGATTGATGCACTGGTACTAGATGACTAACGCGCGCCGGTGTTAATGCGATGCAGTGTCGCCAAGGCCGCTGCAAGCGCGGAGTCAATGTCGTCATCTTGCACGGCAACCGTTGGCACAGCCTCCAAGACGGGACGACGCATTGGACGAAATTCGACAACTTCAACTTCGGGCTCTGCGTCAGGCCATTGAACCTGTTCTGAAACTAAATGGACGGGTTCGTCTCCATTTTTGGCATCAGCCAACAAGTCGGCAGCAACCGCCTCCAATTCAGCCAACTTCTGGCGGCGCAACGCGACAGCCGTTTCCAACTGGGCAACCATCTCCGCGATACTGGGCTGCAAATCAGATACAAAAGACGCGCTTAAAGCCACTTCGCTCTCGGGCGCTTGGCTTACAGAATCTGGGATTGAAGGCTCTTGGGTTAAACGCTCCGCGGCTGCAGGTTCGGGCGCTGGGGCCGGTGCTTCCGGCGCCACAGCATCCTGAACGGCTTCAACCGGCGCTTCTCGCTCTGGCGGCGGGTGCGGTACTGCCAAATGTTCTTCGGAAAGTTCAAGTGTAGGCAAATCTTGCGACGCGAACAGCGGGCGCCGAGCAGGAGCGTCGGGGTGGACATCACCAATACGCAACCGAGGCAAGTCACCTAACTCTCGAATATCATCTTCGCCTTTGTTCCAAGGCATACGTGCACGTAACGTCTTTACCATGTCACCACCCTGCTGTGCAGCTGCACCTGAATTGCCGCGCGCTTTCTTGGTCGGACGGATTACGGCCCCGTCGGCACGTAACAACAGATAGGACAGGACGGCTAGCGTCATTGCGCCTGCCGCAAAGGCGATCAACGCCCGCGCTGTATCGCCCAATGGGGCCCGGGCTGCAGGTACAAGTTCCGACAGGCCGGACGAACCCGTGACGCCTTCAAGCAGCGTAACGGGAAGAAGCATGGTCGTCACAGCAGCAAAAGCAGCGCCCGCCATCGCCATTGTAAGCGCGCGTGTTTGGCTATTGAGTAGAAAGCTGCGCATTTTCAGTCCTGCTTTTGGGCTAAGCCTCAAGCGGCTTTAGCGGTTCCAAATTGCTGTAACAG
>JBKBTH010000029.1:0-3481 GCA_046290915.1 Sphingorhabdus sp. | reverse complement strand
GTAGAAAGCTGCGCATTTTCAGTCCTGCTTTTGGGCTAAGCCTCAAGCGGCTTTAGCGGTTCCAAATTGCTGTAACAGGGAATGGTAAACAGGATCGTAACGATAAATATTGGTTTGCCAACTGCGATCTGTCTCCACAAAGCGCCGCGCCCGTTGCCGCATTACGTCCCACTGTTCGCGGTTGCCAAGCACCGAATCGAGTGATGCCGCGATTGCTGCGGCGTCGTCAGCCGCAAACAATGTGCCCGTGTCGCCGTGCCGGATTAGCTCCTTGTGACCACCGACATCGGACGCCGCCACCAATCGCCCCTGCGCCATTGCTTCCAGTGGCTTCAGCGGGGTCACAAGGTCCGTCAGGCGCATGCGCTTTCGCGGGTAGGCCAAAATGTCGACAAGGCTGTAATAACGTTCAACTTCGTCATGCGAAACGCGGCCAACAAAGTGAATACGCTGCGCTGCGGCTGAAGCTGTGGATTGCGCACGGAGGGCGTCCTCCATCGGACCACCTCCGACGAGCAAAAGATGGGCGTTCGTTTCCATGAGCGGCATTGCGCTGATGAGGTCATCAAGCCCCTCATAATCATAAAAGCTGCCAATATATCCAATGACGTCGACACCGCTTAGACCCAGACGGTTGACCAATTCAGGATCGGCTGGTGCGGGTGTACCGAACATATCCATATCCACACCATTGGGTGACACGGTTATTTTTGACGCCGCAACACCGCGGCCAATCAGGTCATGTTTTAGCCCTTCGCAGATCACCGCGATTGCGTCTGCATTGCGCACGACGTGGTTTTCCAAGCTGCGGGTCAGTCGATAACGAAGCGACCCCTCACTGCCCGTGCCATTGCCAACGGCAGCATCTTCCCAAAACGCGCGGATTTCGTAGACCAAAGGAACGCCCAGTTTCCGCGATGCACGCAGCGCGGCCATCCCGTTAAGGGCGGGCGAATGGGCATGCAAAATATCAAAAGGCCAACGCGCATGTAATGCGACAATTGCATCGGCTAAGGCCGAAACCTCCTGCCATTCGCGCAGCGGGCTTGGCGATGTGATATCCGCGATTGTCCGATGGAAGCAAAGCCCCTCGACGTTCTGCGACAACGCACCGGGCTTTTGTCCATGCTGATACTGCCGAACGCCCGTTATGCCCGCGACGTCCCAGCCAGCCGCCTGCTGCGCCTTCAAAATGGCGCGTGTGCGGAAGGTGTATCCGCTGTGCAGCGGAAGGCTATGGTCAAGGACGTGTAAGATGCGCGACATAGCTGATTATTATGACGAAAAAGGATTAACGCGACGTCAACTGGTGCGTCCTATATACGTTCGCGTAACTATGTTTGGGCAAGCCACGTGATCGACAATTTCTCCATATTATTGAGCCATGCCCTATTGGCTGTGGCGATATGGATTCTGATGAACCGGGCTGATCTGGATGTCGAAGACCTGCCCGCACCAGATAAAGAGCCTACGGGCTTTGGTCGCCAAATCAAGCACAAGCAATCCGTGAAGGCGAGACCGGACGATGCGTGATCTGGTCTTCGTCGGATATATCGCCCTCATTATGTTAATGGCGTTTAAGCGGCCGTTTCTGTTTACCTTGGTCTATGCTTATGTCGATATCGTATCGCCGCAACGGCTGAGCTATTTCCTGCTCAACTCAATCCCCTTGTCCTTAATATTGTTCGCTTTGGCATTTCTGGGCTTCATGGTCAGCGATGATAAAAAGGATGTGCGGGTGTCACCGCGCTGGTTCCTTCTCATTCTGCTGCTCGGCTATTGCGGCTACACCACGACGGTCGCAGCCGAACCCGTGGCGGCGCTGGAAAAATGGAACTGGGTGTGGAAGGCGCTTGTATTTGCATCGTTCATGCCGCTGACCTTGCGGACAAAATTGCGGATTGAGGCAACTATTCTGACGATGGTACTGTGCGCATCCGCGCTCATCGTTACAGGCGGTATCAAGACCGCAGCCGGTGGTGGCGGATATGGGTCGCTGGTCATTTTGGTGGATGACAATAGCGGGCTATTTGAAGGCAGTATCATTTCATGCGTTGCCATCACCATCATACCGCTCATCTTATGGCTGGCCAAGCATGGCACTGTATTCAAACCGGATTGGAAAGTGCGCGTGTATGCCGCTGCGCTGATTTTTGCATGCCTCCTCATTCCAGTGGGAACGCAGGCACGAACCGGCATCGTCTGTATCGCGGTGTTGGGCATACTTCTGCTGCGCTACGCCCGCCACCGCATGCTATACCTTGGCGCCGTGGCGGTCATTGGACTGGTTGCACTGCCGTTCCTGCCATCCAGCTTCACACAGCGCGCGGACACTATCAAAAATTACAAGGCTGACGAATCCGCATCAACCCGTTTGGCGGTTTGGGCCTGGACGTGGGAATATGTGAAGGAACACCCAATGGGCGGCGGCTTTGACGTATATCGGCAAAACCGCATTCGATATGACATCACGAATACAGGAAAACCGGGCGAGATGCCCGCACCCGACGCGCCTGATGTCAAAGAAATCGTCGATGAAGGCCGCGCATTCCACTCCAGCTACTTTGAAATGCTCGGCGAGCAGGGCTTCCCCGGCCTGATCATGTGGTTGATTATCCACCTGGGCGGTGTGTGGCGGATGGAAGCGATTTCGCGAATGTACCGGAAACGCAACAGGCCCGAAGAAGCGTGGGTGGCACCTTTGGCGACGGCGTTACAAAACAGTCAAATCATCTACCTTATCGGGTCTCTGTTTGTCGGGATTGCGTTCCAAACCTTCTTCTACATGTTGATCGCGGTGCAGATCAGTTTCGACACATATTTGACACGCCGACGTAAGGAAGCGGCGTGGCGTCCGATTAAAAACCGGCGTCTGCAGAGCGAATATTCCGCGAGCTGAACCTCGCCAGTTTCGCCGGCACGAAACGCCGAAAGGTTGTTAAGCGGCGCATTCGACCTTACACATAAAAAATGACCGCAAAATCAATACCCGTAATCCAGCGCATTCAACCGGACGCAATTATTCCACGCATCCAATATTATTGGGATGCAACAGCGTCGTGGGTTCAGGGCAATGTATTTGAACTGGGCATCGCTGTGGGCGCAGCCATTATCGTTTTCCTCGCACTCAGCTGGCTGAGACGCATTGCCTCCAAAATTGCGCGTGAAAGCGAACATCGTGCGCATGTGAAATCGATCGTAGCGCGAACGCTGGCGCGCACCAGCAAGTTTTTCCGGGTCATGGTCTCGATTGAACTGGTGAATCAAATCGCAAATGCACCTTTGGCATTGGCCCACGCCATCGACATTTTATTCACCATCGCGATTGTCATGCAGGTGGCGATCTGGCTGCGCGAAATCATATTGGGGCTGATTGAGCGTCGGGCTGGTGAAGGAGCCCACGAACGCGAGACGCTTCAAAGCGCTATGGTCTTAATCCGGCTGCTGGTCAGCTTTGCTTTATTTGCAGTTGCTGCAATCG
>JBKBTH010000295.1:0-3038 GCA_046290915.1 Sphingorhabdus sp. | reverse complement strand
GCATCGCCCTCGGTAGCGGTAACCTCACAGCGTATGTCGACTTTGCAGGCGCTCCAGCAGCCTGCCAAAAAGAAGCAGTTGGTGGTCACGACCATCGGTGCCGTCATACAGAAGTACGTCACGCCCTTCCGTATTCGCCAGACGGGCGAGCGCTTGGCGGCTGGCCGTGAAATCAGTCGCGAGCGGCTCGCGTCCTTGCTTCAGTCGAACGGCTATTTCCGTGTCGACACGGTGGCAGATGCAGGCGAGTTCGCAATCCGTGGCAGTATTGTCGACCTGTTTCCTGCCGGAAGCGAAGTCGGGCTTCGTCTCGATTTCTTCGGCGATGAAATCGAAAGCATACGCCGCTTCAACCCGTCGGATCAGCGCAGCATCGACCAGGTTGAACATTTCGATATATTGCCCGCTGTCGAAGCCCTGATGGACGAAGACGCCATTAAGCGCTTTCGTGTTGGATATCGCGAACGTTTTGGTGTCACGGCAACGGGTGATCCGCTCTATCAGGCGGTCTCCGAGGGCCGAAGGCTTTCGGGCATGGACCATTGGCTGCCATTATTCGAAGAGCGCATGGCAACAATCTTTGACCATGTCGGGGCAGATGCTCTGATCATTCGCGACAGCGGCGCCATTGCGGCGGGGCAGTCGCGGCTGGACTCAATCACCGACTATCACGAAAACCGGGTAAAGGCGCAAGCGGCTGAACCGGGCAGCTATCGCCCGTTACCGCCTGAGATGCTTTATTTGAGCAGTGATGAACTCGACAAACTGTTCGACGACAATGCAGCGCATTTAATCACGCCTTTCGCGCAACCCGACTCCGCCAGCATCATTGATTTCGGCATAAGCACAGCCCGCGATTTTGCGCCGGAACGTACGCAGAAAGCCAATGTTTACGAAGCCGTCGCAGCGCATCTGAAATCGCTGCACAGTAAAAAGACCAAAACTATCATTGCGAGCTACTCCATCGGTGCGCGCGAGCGACTGAAGGGTTTGCTGACCGATCATGGTGCGCCGCCCATATTGGAAGCTGAGGGCTGGCAGCAGGCATTAGGTGTCGCCGCAGGGCGTACCGCAATGGTCGTATTGCCACTGGATCATGGCTTTTCAACTCCGGACTTGGCGGTCCTGAGCGAGCAGGACATGCTCGGCGACCGTCTCGTGCGCCGTCAAAAGCGCCGTAAATCTGCCGATGCCTTCATGGCCGAACTTGCTGCACTAACGCCAGGCGATTTGGTCGTGCATCAGGATCACGGTATTGGCCGTTATGAAGGCCTGATCTCGATACCCGTGGGCAACAGCCCGCATGACTGCGTTGCGCTTACTTATTCTGGCGGCGACAAATTATACGTTCCTGTTGAGAATATCGATGTCCTGTCGCGCTATGGGTCGGATAGCGAACATGTTTCGCTCGACAAGTTGGGCGGTGAAGCGTGGCAGCGGCGCAAGTCGAAGCTGAAAGAACGCATCCGTGCTATTGCAGGCGAATTGCTTAAGACTGCCGCTGAACGCGCGCTTCGTCCGGGTTCAGTCATCGAAGTTGACGGTCCTGCTTATGCCGGTTTTGTCGACCGCTTCCCTTATGAAGAAACCGAAGATCAGTTGCGCGTGATCGAAGAAGTGCTCCAGGATTTGTCTGCGGGCAAGCCCATGGATCGGCTCGTATGCGGCGATGTCGGATTTGGCAAAACCGAAGTTGCCATGCGCGCAGCGTTCGCTGCAGCAATGGCTGGCCTTCAGGTAGCGGTCATCGCACCAACTACACTGCTGGCGCGGCAGCATTATTCAAACTTTGCCGAGCGTTTCCGTGACTTGCCGTTAAAGCTTGGCAGGCTCTCTCGATTGGTTCCGACAGCCGAAGCGACCCAAACGCGTGAAGGTCTGGCGGATGGAACGATGGACATTGTCATCGGGACTCACGCTGTTCTCGCCAAGTCACTTCAATTCAAACGGCTTGGCCTGGTCATTGTCGACGAAGAACAACGTTTTGGCGTCAATCACAAGGAGCAGCTGAAAGCGCTCAAGACCGACGTGCACATGCTGACGCTAACCGCAACGCCGATACCGCGCACGTTGCAAATGGCAATGTCTGGCCTGCGCGAACTGTCAGTCATCCAGACGCCCCCTGTCGACCGCCTGGCTGTGCGTACGTATGTCATGCCATGGGATCCCGTCGTGCTGCGCGAAGCGTTGCTGCGCGAACATTATCGGGGAGGACAAAGCTTCTTTGTTGTGCCGCGGATCACTGATCTCACCGAGATCGAGGAATATCTGCGGACTGAGGTGCCCGAAGTAAAATATGTGACGGCGCATGGTCAAATGTCACCGACACAGGTGGAAGAACGCATGAGCGCGTTCTATGAAAAGCGCTACGATGTCCTACTATCGACGACAATTGTCGAAAGCGGGCTCGATATTCCGAGTGCCAACACCCTGATTATCCACCGCGCAGATCGCTTTGGCCTTGCCCAATTGTATCAGCTGCGCGGACGCGTAGGGCGTTCGAAAACACGCGCCTACGCGTATCTCACGCATGAACCGAATCGCGTACTGACGGAAACGGCTGAAAAGCGGCTCAAGGTTCTTGGTGATCTCGACAGCCTTGGCGCCGGGTTCCAGTTGGCAAGCCACGACCTCGATATTCGCGGCGCGGGCAACTTGGTTGGCGATGAGCAATCAGGCCACATCAAGGAAGTCGGCTTTGAATTGTACCAGTCCATGCTCGAAGAAGCGATCTTGGAGGCACGCGCTGGCGCTCAAGGGCTGGCAAAGCCGCGCGGCAGCTTCTCGCCGCAAATCACCATCGACGCGCCAATCCTCATCCCAGAAGACTATGTGCCCGACCTATCGGTCCGCATGGCGCTGTATCGCCGCCTGAACGATTTAGAAGAAGGTCAGGATATCGAAGGTTTTGCTGCGGAAATGACGGATCGTTTCGGCCCGATACCAGAGCCAACGCAGAACCTGCTCAAGCTTATCCAGATCAAGCAGAACGCGCTTGTTGCGCAGGTCGCCAAAATCGAGGTTGGTGCCCGCGGTAC
>JBKBTH010000294.1:0-3041 GCA_046290915.1 Sphingorhabdus sp. | reverse complement strand
GCCAAAGATAGTCAGCAATTTATGCGCATTGAACGTGTTATAAATGCGCATGCCATCGCCATAGTTGAAGGCGAAACCAACGCTGTCGCCAATGTCGGATAGCCGTTGCCGGTTGGCGCGGCTTTGTTCGGGCGTGCTGCCATATTTGCGGGCAATATGCTCGGCGGTGTCTTCACCCTCTGGCGCCATATGCGGGTTCAGCTCAAACGGATGCCAGTGGGTTTCCACGGCCAAATCGCGGCCTACCAATGTCAGCGCCTTCTCCACCTGCTTTAAACCGATGATGCACCACGGGCACACGACATCGGATACAATATCGATACGCAGTGGAACCGCTGCCCCGGTCATTGTGAAACCCAATATTTCAAAAGGCTATGCGCAATCGCAAAAGGCGGTGGTGCGTTGAAACGGCGGTCCGAAGCACCTTCAAGTGCAGCGCGCGCTTCTTCCTTCGTCACCCACATGGCGTCTTCAATCTCGGTGGTGTCGAGAACCAGCGCGTCGCCTTCTGCATCAGCGATACACGCCATCATCAGTTGCGACCCACCAAATGGCCATGGCTGGCTAGTAACATAGCGCACGGCGCCGCAGGTGACACCTGCTTCTTCATGAATTTCGCGGCGGACGGCTTCCTCCATGCTTTCGCCGGGCTCCAAAAAGCCGGCTAGGGCCGAGTAATTTCCGGGCGGAAAGCGCGACTGGCGACCGACGAGCGCTTTCCCTTCATATTCGGCAAGCATGATGACCACAGGGTCAGTGCGGGGAAAATGTTCCTTGGCGCAGTTGCCGCAGGTGCGGCCCCAGCCTGCACGATACATCACAGTGGGATGGCCGCAACGTCCACAAAAGCGATGGTTGTTGTGCCATTCAATTAGGCTTCGCGCGGTGCCATAAATCGCTGCGTCCTCGGCAGGTAGCATGGACAGAGCACGCCAAATAGCGGGCGAGCGAAACGCATCTCCGGTGCCCTCGACCACGGCGACAAAGTGCGGCTTTCCATCAGACAGGCCAAGCAGGATGAGTTCTTCCGTACCATCCAATTCTGCCATCGAATGCCAGTGCAAGCCGCCTGCATCGCTAACGCGGGGGTCGAGGCCATCGAGCCCCAAAACCCGCGCACGCCAATCAGCGAGCAGAACACCATAAGCTTCCGCATCGTTACGGACGCGGTCGGCGCGATCGAGCGGTGAGCCCGTAAATCCTGGCGACATCATCGGATCAGGCTGGCAGACCAAGGTCCTTCAGGACCCATTTGGCAAAATTCTCATGGAACGGATAGACGTTGCTTGGCATATATTGCGCCATGCATACGGCGCGTAACTTGCGCTTCGGATCGACGAACGCGACCGTTCCGGCAGCACCGCCCCAGCCGTAGACGCCTTCATTCGCGCCCTTGCCAACACGTCCACCTGCGCCAAAGCCAGCGCCTGATGCAAAGGTACCATCCGTTGAAACGGCAGATGGCAACAAGTCTGACATGCCAAGCGCTGCCGTTTCGGGTGACATAATCTGCACACCGTCCAACTCGCCGTAATTCGCAAGCATATTGAGGAACCGGTCATAATCGCGCGCCGAACAGACCATGCCTGCACCGCCAAAGGCAAAGGCAGGCTTGTCGAGATAAATGCTCGTCGCCGCCGGGTCGATCGGGAAGAGGACGCCATTAACAGGTGCATAGTTTGAAACCATGCGCGGCGTTTCGGACTTTGGAACCTGAAAATAGCTGCTGTTCATTTTCAGCGGTTCGAAAATGCGCGTTTTGAGGAAGGCCTCAAAATCCATGCCGCTGGCGACTTCAATCACGCGACCCAACAAATCGAGCGAGATTGAGTAGCTCCATTTGGTTCCGGGCTCTGCAATCAACGGCAATTTGGCAAGCCGTTCCGAAAATGTCTTCAAATCGGGTGTTGGCGTGCTGGTTGGCTGACCGGGAATGGGGAAGCGGCTGACGATGCCAGGCGTAATACCGTTGTCCAGATAGGCCTGAAGCAATGGTCCCTTGGTGATGATGGAATAGCCAAGACCAGCAGTGTGCGTCAGCAGGTGGCGAACGGTAATCTGTGTCTTGGCCGGAACCGCATCCATGCTTTTTTCAGGATCTGTCAGTACGGTCATGTTGGCGAATTCAGGAAGAAACTCCGAAATTGGTTGATCGAGTTTCATCTTGCCGTCGCCTACGAGGATCATCGCGGCCATGCCAGTGACGGGTTTGGTCATCGAGTACACGCGCCATAATGTGTCGATATCGACAGGTGTTTTTTCGCCCTGCCCTTGCGTACCAACAGCAATGATGTCTGGCAGACCAGCCGCCCGACCAATGGTGGCTAAAACGCCGGGAAGCTTGCCCGATGCAACATAGCTTTCAAATTCGGCTTTAATCGTCGGATATTTGTCTACACCCTTGGCCCAAGCCATCCCGGGTAGAAACGCACCAACGGCGCCAGCTCCTGCCAGTCGCCTGCCCCATGCCAATAATCCGCGCCGACCTAGCATGATCTGGCCTGTTGCTTGTACGTCCATCATCTCTCTCCTGCGTTCAAAACCGCCTCACTCGCTTTTCTGAATACGGTCGGCAGCCCAGCCTTGTCGAGCGATTTTAGTGGCCACCATTCGCCTTCACCAGGCCCGTCCATGTCCGCTGGCCATGACGTAACGGCAATGTCCAGGGTCAGAGAGAAATGGGTGAATATATGCGAAACCTGTGTCGGCAATGTTTGCCAGTTAGCTGGCGCTGGCGGCGTTGCGTCACCGTCGATGCGCGCTGTCCAATTGTCATCCGGCAGCGCCCGCATTCCCGCAAGCAAGCCGCGGTCATCACGGCGCAACAGCCAGACATGGCCATCACGCTCAATCCAATACACGTGCCCCGACCGGTGCGGCTTCGGGCTTTTAGGCAGCTTTGCCGGATATCTTTCAGGGTCACCGGCGCGAAAGGCAGCGCAGGTGGAACTAATCGGGCAAATCAAGCAAGACGGCGAACGAACCGAGCAGATGCCTGCGCCTAAGTCCATCATCGCCTGCGCGAAATCGCCGGCTCTCAA
>JBKBTH010000293.1:0-3084 GCA_046290915.1 Sphingorhabdus sp. | reverse complement strand
CGTTACGCGCCGCGGTGCATATCGAATGATATCCAAAGCCGACTTTTCTTGATCAGTTGCTTTTTCAGCATCAACATCATCAAGCCGTCCTAGCGCGTTCATCCGGCGCAGTTCGAGCGTGATCCGATAGGTCGCCTCTTCATCGCCGATATTGTTCAAGATGACCTCAGTTCCACGACGACCGTCGAGAACGACGCGCGTTGGTGCAATAAGAAGATCTCCCGCTGCATATGCAGTTGTTGACGCTACAGTAAAAGAAATTGGGAGGATGACTGCTAACTTCACACCCTGAAGCGCAGTTAGCCGCCATGCTTTTCCAAGCAGTTTAAACATATGATTTCACCCACATTGATACACGAGGGGGTCAATCCGCCGTGCTGGTCCACGCTGCCAATGTGGATCAATATGGTTACCATCCCGCTAACGATGTTTTGGCGTAGGCACAAAAAACCCCCGACAGCCTCGCCATCGGGGGTAAAATGTTAAGCTATTGCGTCCGCAGACGCAGGCATCTTACTGATAATCAGCAGAAACATTATATGAACCTGTGTAGGTTCCAGCTGCCTGGTTAGCACCGACTGCGAGCGAGCCACCGACGAAGAATTCTTGTGGCGCGGCGCCTGCGGTAAACGATGTCATCGAAGGCACAAGCGACAGCAGCATATTGTTGGCACCCGAGTTCAATGTTGTCGACGCGGGTACGTTAATTGCAACAACATAACCCGTGGTTGCGCCACTTACGGTGAAGCGGCCACGCAACGCTGTACCAACGCAGGTGACGCCAGCTGAGCAAATGCGTGTGTTTGAACCGATTGGCAACGCGACTGTTCCAGCAGTTCCGCTCGATGCGACAACACCGAAATCGAGGCCATCGTTCTGCGCCAGTTGTACAGCAGCAACAATGTCGACTTCAGCAGATGCGGTTTGCGTAGCAGCTTGTGCGCCAGTCGAAGCCATTGCAGCGGCAGCGACTACACCCAAAAGGGCGAATTTCGTCTTGTTCAACATATTCTGGTCCTTTGTGACTTAGCAGATTCGGAATGCCCCACTGCATTCACGGTCCTCTATGCACATCGAATCATAAATTTTTGCTCTTCATCATGGTTAACCAAACCTTTCTGCCGAAGCTTAGGGCCGGACGTTAACAGCGCGGAAACCACAGTATTTCAGCCAAGACCGGGGGACGCAAACACTGGAGGCAAAAATGCAAACACATTTAGCCTGCTGAAAAAATGTTAGAATTTTTCGCCTGTCAGGCGCTGACACAGCATGTCGAGTTGATCCAGACTGCCATATTCAAATGTCACCGCGCCCGCGCCTGTGGCATTTTTCTGGACGATTCGGACGCTCAATCCCAACAGATCACCCAAGTGGGATTCTACCGCACGGATATCCGCATTGTCGCGAGGGCCGTCGCTCTTGCCCTTTTTTGCGGTCGGTGCGCGTTCCTTTTGAACCAGCGCTTCTGTCGCCCGGACCGACAGGCCGTTTTTCATGACCAGCATCGCCAATGGAACTGCGTTCTCGCTACCCAGAAGCGCGCGTGCGTGTCCCATACTCAATTTCTCTTCAATCACCAGGTCGCGCAACGGCATTGGCAAATCGAGCAAACGCATCATATTCGCGACATGGCTGCGCGATTTATGCACCAACTCGGCCAACTCTGCGGCACTATGCCCGAATAAATCCGTCAGCTTTTTATACGCTTCGGCTTCTTCAATCGGATTGAGATCCTGACGCTGGATATTTTCCAGCAATGCAATTTCGAGCGTTTCCGCATCGTCGAAGTTCCGGACGATCGCTGGCAACTCGTGGAGCTGAACCCGCTGGGCCGCGCGCCAGCGCCGTTCTCCCGCGACAATTTGATAGCCATCCTTAAAGGGACGCACGACAATCGGCTGAATAACGCCATGCTTTGCAATACTTGCCGCTAGTTCGTTGAGCTTATCTTCCGAAAAATGGCGTCGTGGCTGATCGGGGTTGGGACGGATGTCCGCAACTGCAATTGTGGTGACGCCCAAATTACCGGCATTGGCATTCACTGAAGCACGCGCAGGGGACGGGTCACCGCGCAAGGCTTCGCCAAGAAGTGCATCCAATCCTCTACCCAATCCCATTTTCTTCTTCAGTGGGGACTTTTCGGTTGGATTGTCATTCGTCACGCTGCGAGCTCCCGGGCCGGCAAACGGCCAATTAATTCTCTTGCCAATTTCATATAGGCCTCCGAACCGGAACAGCGGTGGTCATACACCAAAGCGGGAAGCCCGTGGCTTGGGGCTTCTGATAGCCGGACGTTGCGCGGGATGACAGTTTCGAACACCAACTCGCCCAGGCAACTGCGGACGTCATCCGCAACCTGCTCCGTCAGCCTGTTGCGTTTGTCATACATCGTCAACGCGACACCCATGATCGTCAGCTCTGGATTAAATCGTGCCTGAATACGCTCAACTGTCTGTAATAGCTGACTTAATCCTTCCAATGCGAAAAATTCGCATTGCAAAGGAACAAGGATTGAGTCGGACGCGACCAGCGAGTTAATCGTGATCAGCCCAAGCGATGGTGGGCAATCAATGATGCAGATATCCCAATTGGAATCTGATTTATCAAAAGCCGCCTTCAACCGTCCTGTCCGGTCTTCATACTCAACGAGTTCGATCTCTGCCCCAGACAGATCAACCGTCGCCGGCACGATATCCAGATTGGGAATCAATGTTGGAATGGCTGCGTCTTTTAACGACGCGTCACCAAGCAAAAGATCATAACTGCTGTGGATCCGCTGCGCTTGCTTCAATCCTAGCCCGGTTGAGGCATTTCCCTGGGGATCCAGATCAACCAATATGCAACGCCAACCAGTCGCCGCCAATGCAGTAGCCACGTTGATAGCCGTCGTGGTTTTTCCAACGCCGCCCTTCTGATTCGCTACTGCAATTCGGATCATGGTTATTGCCCTTTTGCTCCGGTCTTGCCGCCGCCGGTACGCTTACCGGTCAAAGTACCGACAAGAATTCCGGCGTCCGCATCTGTTATGCTTTGTTTTACGCTGAACCGCCCACCCCAAGCGCCTTCAACATCTTCCCACTCTTT
>JBKBTH010000292.1:0-3090 GCA_046290915.1 Sphingorhabdus sp. | reverse complement strand
AATTTGGTCACTGACCCATTTTGCGCCAGGCGAAGAACCAGAGCCAATCATGGAACCGACAGTTCTGCCTTATAACAGCGACGATTTTCCGCCCATCCCACGTCAGGATTATGCGAATATCCCGATTCAGCAGAAAGGTTTGCATGCTAAGGGATTTGACTTCATGCGCCTGTCGAAAGACATCGAAGGGCTTATTAGCAATTACAACCGGATTATCGATGGCCATCTGGAAGGCAAGCCCGCGGACAAGCTGGCGGCAGCCACACATACGCTGGGCGGCAATTTCGACGGCAAAATCTTTGAGTATGACTTTTGACCCAAGTCGCGATCATAACGGGAGCGGGCAGTGGGATCGGACTCGAAACTGCGCGGATGCTGCATGAACAAGGTATGGCAATCATCGGTGTGGGGCGTAGCGCTGACAAGTTAAAAGTGTTGGAAGCCACTATCGCCGATGCCGATCGGCTTGCGACCATTTCCGTCGATATTTCGGCCGACGACGCACCGAAGCAAATAGTTAACCTTGCGCTCGATCGTTTCGGCCGGATTGATTTCCTGATCAACAATGCCGGCATTGGTAGCCCCAAACCGCTTGATGAAACCGACGATGCGATGCTGGATGAATTTCTGGGCGTCATGCTGCGTGCGCCGTTCCGGCTTTGCCGTGAGGCGATCCCGCACATGCAGTCAGGGTCGGGCGTGGTCAACGTCACGTCCACCTTCGCGATGATAGGCGGCAAGCGCGGTGGCGCATATTCGGCGGCGAAGGGCGGCCTAAAATCGCTCACCGAGCATATGGCATGCGAATATGGTCCACGGGGAATCAGGTCGAACTGTGTAGCCCCCGGTGTCACTATGACCGACATGGTCCGCCACCGTTTCGAAGATGAGACGTTCCAACGGGTCAACGTCGAAACTACGCCCTATCCGCGGCTCGGCGAGGTTGCCGATATTGCCAGCACCATTGCGTTTCTGTGTTCGCCCGGTGCAGAAATGATCAACGGCCAGACGATCACCGTCGATGGAGGCTGGACCAAGACCAAATATCTTTCACCGCGTGTGCTGAATTCTGTTTGGAGCGACCCGGAATAACCTATCAACCGCCGCTGCGATAAATCTATGCGCCGGTTGCTCTGCGCTTCTATCCCTGCGAAAATCCCCAATCGACTATTTTCTGGAGAATACCCATGGCTGAAGCCGACACACAAGACATCGCCGAAAACGCCCGCAAATATTGGTCGGCCGAAGGATATACCGAAGGTGGCGTAATTCGCGAGGTAGATTATGCTTCGCAGTCGGGCGGCCTGCATCCTTCGCTTGAAGGCATAAAGATCGTCGATACCGATACGCACATCACCGAAGCTCCGGATCTGTTCACGAGCCGAGCGCCAGCTAGATATAAAGATAAGGTGCCTTATGTGAAGCTCGATGCGGACGGTGTAGAGCGTTGGTATGTTGGCGATCGCAATTTCGGATCGATGGGCGGTAACGTGATCCGCAACGACAATAACAAGCTGCTTGGTCGCCTGGCCTTTCCGAAGCTCGAGCAAGCGCATCCTGGCGGCCATGTCATGAAGGACCGCCTCAAGGCGATGGACGACATGGGTGTATATGCTCAGATCTGTTATCAGAATTCGGGTGTCACTCAGGCTGGTTCGCTGATGAGCCTTGGCGACCCGGACCTCGCGCTTAACATCGTCAAAATCTATAATGACGCATCGATGGAATATGCCGAAGATTCCGGACAGCGTATCTTTAATATGGGTCATCTGCCGTTCTGGGACCAGAAGGAAATGGAGCTGGAAGCGCGGCGTTGCATCGATGGCGGCATTCGCGGTTTTGTGCTCCCGGATACACCCGAGCGCGTTGGCGTTCCCAGCTTCAACTATGATTACTGGACGCCATTCCTCGAAATGTGCGACGCAACCGGCTCGCCAATCAACTTCCATCTGAACAGCGGCGTCGATCCAAATACCATCACTTGGGAAGGCTTCGGCTTTGAACAAACACTGTCTGTGGTGGCGACGATGTTTTCGATCGGCAATGCAGCGACGTTGGGCAACTGGATGGTTTCCGGTCGGCTCGACCGTCATCCAGGGCTAAAAATCGGCTTGATCGAAAGCGGCATGGGTTGGCTGCCCTTTGCGATTGAGGCGCTGGAGCATCAGTTCAATGAAATGCTGCCGTCGAAAATGGGCATGCTGAACAAACGGCCGTGGGATTATTTCCGCGATCACTTCTTCTGTACCTTTTGGTTTGAAAAAGTAGGCCCGAAACTGCTTCTTGAAACCATCGGTGTCGACAACGTGATGTTCGAAACAGACTTCCCGCACCCAACCTCGCTCTATCCAGGCGTGCAAGCGCATATCGTTGATGTGCTCGGCGGTTATGACTTTGCAACGAAGAAAAAGGTGCTGCAGGATAATGCTACGCGGGTTTACCGCTTGCCGTTCTAAAACCGTATTGCGGCAGGTCGTTTAGGCCTGCCGCACTGCAATTACGCTACCCTCACCGTCGCCAGACAGATACAGCGTGCCGTCACTTCCGGCCGAGATCCCGGCAAAATTCACCATAGGGCCGGACATGTCGCCAATGGGACCAAGGAATTTTGGTGTTGTTCCCCGAGGTGCGCCGACAGGCAAGTCGCGCGCGATAATGTTTACCTCGCCACTCGCCGGATCGATTTCCAACAAAGTTTTGGCAGTGGTGTCTAGGGCGTAAAGCGCCCCGTTACTGATGCACAACCCCTCCGGACGGCCCAATCCCGTGACCAAAGTTTCTACCGAACTGCCGTTGCGAATCATGCTGATGCGGCCGGCACCTGCCTCGGCCACAAATATAGTTTCGCCATGTACCGCAATGCCCATCGGCTGGTTAAGCCCGCTTGCAAGTTCGCGTGTTTCACCGCCGTCGCTGATATACACTTTACCAGCGCCATATTCGGCAAAGACGATGCCGCCGCCTCCGGTGGTTGCCACACCCATCAACTGGTCAAAACCATGGCCGATAAAGTCGCTCTCACCCGCAGCAGGGCGATAACGTGCAACGCTTCCAAGACCGGTGGTGATAATCCATTCGCCGTTTGTGCTG
>JBKBTH010000291.1:0-3117 GCA_046290915.1 Sphingorhabdus sp. | reverse complement strand
CGAGGGGATGATTAACGCCGCGACATCGGCATAAGTCATTGCCGCGCGGATATAGCGGTTCATCACGGCTTGCGCGACTTCGCTGCCGACCATGCGGTTACAAGCGATGACACCCAAAACCGGCCGGCCCATTCTGCTTACTCCTGCGCTAATTCCTGCTTGGCTTGCTCGGCAATTTCAGCAGCTTTGTCAATTTCTTGCTTCTTTTTGCGGCTGATCAGGAACTGCCAAACGCCGAACAGATTGATGAACAGCAGCACACCATTTTGTATGGCCAAGGGCATCCCGTCGGGGGCGGTAAGGCCCGAATAGACCCACAGACACGCAACGATGGAAAACAGAACAAAACCGAAGCCTGTAATCCGGCGGCTAAAGTCGGCCGCGACCATGGCTGCGGCCAAGATCGTTCCTATTGCCGCAATCCATTCTATTGGTCCGTTCACGCTGCTCCGATCAACTCCCGACCAATCAACATCCGCCGGATTTCATTTGTTCCCGCACCAATGTCGAGCAATTTGGCATCGCGCCAATAGCGCTCGACGGGCCAATCCTTGGTATAGCCAGCGCCGCCCAGTGCCTGAATGGCTTCGCCCGCGACCTTCACTGCGCTTTCGCTCGCCAACAGGATTGCACCTGCTGCGTCAAAGCGCGTGGTCTGCCCGGCATCGCATGCGCGCGCGACGTTGTAGACATAGCTGCGTGCAGAATTGAGCGCGACATACATATCGGCAATCTTCGCCTGCATCAGTTGGAAGCTGCCGATTGGCTTACCAAACTGCTTACGTTCGCGAACATAGGGCAAGACGACATCGAGGCATGCTTGCATCACGCCCAGCTGAAGTCCGGCGAGTACAACGCGCTCATAATCCAGCCCCGACATCAACACGCCAACGCCGCCATGCAGTGGGCCCATCATTTGTTCTTCGGATACAAAGCAGTCATTGAACACAAGCTCGGCAGTTGGCGACCCGCGCATCCCGACCTTGTCGATTTTCTGGCCAATGGAAAAACCCTCCATGCCCTTCTCGATCAGAAAAGCCGTGATACCGCGCGATGCAGCCTCAGGCGCAGTCTTGGCATAGACAACCAGAGTGTCTGCGTAAGGCGCATTGGTTATCCAGAATTTCGTGCCGTTCAGAATATAGCCGCCTTGAACCGCTTCGGCCTTCAGCTTCATCGAAACGACGTCGGAACCGGCACCAGCTTCGGACATAGCCAGACTGCCGACATGCTCGCCCGAAATCAGCTTGGGCAGATATTTCGCCTTTTGCTCGGGCGAGGCCCAGCGGGCAATTTGGTTGACGCACAGGTTGGAATGCGCGCCATAGGAAAGACCGATGGACGCAGATGCCCGGCTGACTTCCTCAACCGCGACAACATGTTCCAAATAGCCAAGGCCAAGGCCGCCATCTGCTTCGGCAACCGTCAGGCCGTGAAGCCCGAGTTCACCCATGGCTGGCCAGAGTTCTTCACGCGGAAACCAGTCATCTGCATCAATTTTGGTGGCCAAGGGAGCGATTTTATCGGTCGCAAAACGCTGCGTCGTATCGCGGATCATGTCGGCATTTTCGCCGAGAGCAAAGTCTAAAGTCATCGCTATGCTCTGCCATTTATTTGATGGGGCCGCAAGCATGGGGCTAGCCAGTTGGTGACCTTTTGCTTACCGCTCGTTCTATGGTTTCCCAACAAGCGAATCTTCGTTGATGCATTATGATATTCTCATCGTCGGTGGCGGTCATGGCGGCGCGCAAGCAGCCATTGCCTTGCGGCAGGCGAAATTCGAAGGCAGCATCGGTATCGTCAATGCCGAAGCTGAATATCCCTATGAGCGCCCGCCATTGTCCAAAGACTATTTCGCAGGCGACAAGGCGTTCGAACGCATCATGATCCGGCCCGCTGCTTTTTGGGCAGAACGGGCGGTTGACATGATGCTTGGCCAACGGGTGGAGAGCGTCGACGCAGCCGCGCATTCAGTGACGACGTCCGACGGAACGGTCATTTCCTATGGCAGCATGATCTGGGCCACAGGCGGCAGCCCGCGGCAATTGCCGGTTGATGGAAGCAACCTGCGCGGCATGCATGTCGTCAGAACCCGCGCGGACGTCGACGCCATGCTGGATGGTCTTGATGACGTGGCCGAAGTCGTCATTGTGGGTGGCGGCTATATCGGGCTTGAGGCAGCGGCGGTGCTGCGCAAAATGGGCAAGAAAGTGACGGTCCTTGAGGCCATGGACCGGGTGCTGGCGCGGGTCGCTGGCGAACCGCTGTCGCGCTTTTACGAGGCGGAGCATCGCGCCCATGGCGTCGACATGCGGCTGAACGTGGAGATCGCCGCAATCGAAGGCGAAGACGCAGTCACTGGAGTACGCCTGGCGGATGGCGAAGTTATACCTGCGCAAATGGTCATCGTCGGTATTGGCATCATTCCGGCTGTCGCACCATTGTTGACGGCAGGTGCCGCTGGTGGTGCAGGCGTAGACGTCGACGCCTATTGTAGAACATCATTGCCCGACATTTTTGCCATTGGTGACTGCGCTGCCCATGCCAACGCCTTTGCTGGCGGCAATATCATGCGCGTGGAATCGGTGCAGAACGCCAATGACATGGCGAATGCGGTGGCGAAAAGCCTGACGGGTGAACTCACCGAATATCATGCTGTGCCGTGGTTCTGGTCAAACCAATATGATTTGCGGCTGCAAACTGTTGGCATCAGCGCTGGCTATGACGCAACGGTGTTGCGCGGAAATCCGGACACGCGCACCTTTTCGCTGATCTACTTGAAATCAGGCCGTGTCATCGCACTTGATTGCGTGAACGCCACCAAAGATTATGTGCAAGGCCGCGCTTATGTTACAGAACGCCTGTCGCCTACGCCCGAACAATTGGCAGATACCGAAGTTACCCTGAAAGAACTCGCCGCAGAGTTGGCGGCCAACTAAACATTTGCCTCCAGTAAGATCCGCCCTCACGGCCATCTTAGGCCCAACGAACACCGGCAAGACCCATCTGGCCACTGCGATCACCGCCAGCGTCGTGCGTGCCGGGGCCCGCGGGCGCTACTTCAACACGGTCGATCTCGTCACCAGGCTCGAGGAAGAAGCCCGCATCGGCAAGGCC
>JBKBTH010000290.1:0-3150 GCA_046290915.1 Sphingorhabdus sp. | reverse complement strand
GGGACACTTTATTCCCGCCGATGATGACGATGCCGCGACATTATATGAAATGACGCAGGACATCACCCGCTATGCTGGCATGGCGGCGTACGAGATTAGCAACCATGCCCGGGTGGGACATGAAAGCCGCCATAATCTGAGCTACTGGCGCTACGATGATTATATCGGCGTCGGCCCCGGCGCGCACGGGAGGCGCCTGCAATGTGCGACGCAACGTCATAAAAAACCCGAAAATTTTCTCTCGGCCGTCGCACGCCACGCACATGGCATCAGCAGTGAAGAGCATCTTGACCCCAAAAGCCGTGCGACCGAAAGCTTGCTGATGGGACTTCGGTTGAGCGAAGGCATAAGCCTTGACCGCTTGTCCGAACGTACTGGCATATCTGCGGACAAAATGCTGGATTTCGATGCTGTCGACAAAATCGCGCGTCTCGGCCTCATCAACCGCGATGGCGACCGCGTTACTGTAACGCCGCAAGGCATGCCGTTGCTTGATGCGATTCTGCCGCAAATAGTTGCGGTTGAGGCTGATGCTGCCGCCTGATAGCATGGCAGCATAATGTCACTGCTCGCTGAATATCTGACGTTCCTGACCGACAATCGCCGGATGTCGCCGCATAGTGTCCGCGCTTATCAAGCCACAGCAGATCGGCTGACGGGATTTTTGCAACTGCACTGGGGCAGTGCCGTCGACCGCGCGACGTTGGCAAAAATTTCCGCCGCTGACATGCGCGCATTTTTGGCGGACAGGCGCGGCGATGGTCTTACCAACCGGTCCACCGCGCGCGAGTTATCGGCTGCCCGTCATTTTTTGCGCTTCGCACTTGGTGAGAACGCTACCCTGCCCGCCATGAAAGGCCCGCGCGTGCAACGCAGCCTGCCGCGACCCGTAAATCCCGATGACGTTCTGGCGCTGGCGGACGACGTTGCAGAAAGCGCCAAGGATGGCTGGATCGGCGGGCGTGAGGGGGCTTGGCTGTTGCTGCTTTACGGCAGCGGCCTGCGCGTGAGCGAAGCGACCGGGCTACATGGCGATGTCCTGCCGCTTGGCACAACACTTCGCGTAACCGGCAAGCGTAACAAGACCCGCATCGTGCCGCTACTGGATCAGGTCAGCACAGCCATTCAGGAATATATCGCATTGTGCCCTTACCCCATGGCTAAAGATCAGCCGCTATTTCGCGGCGCCCGCGGCGGACCATTGGCACCAGCGCTCGTCCGCCGGGCAGTTCAGGGTGCCCGCATCCGGCTTGGTCTGTCGGAACGCACGACGCCGCATGCCTTGCGCCACAGCTTCGCGACGCATTTGCTGGCGGGTGGAGCAGATTTGCGCAGTCTTCAGGAACTGCTGGGCCACAGCAGCCTGTCATCAACCCAGATCTATACTGCCGTCGATACTGCTATGCTTCTGGATGAGTATCAGAACGCGCATCCGCGGGCGTAGGCTCTGACGTTGCGTTGGGTTTCCATCTTGCCAGCCGCCATAAGTAAGTCCCTAATATGCCGACCATGACGACAGTCGATAGCGGCCCTAGCCATTTTTCGACATCGTCAAATTGTGACCCAAGGAAATAGCCAGCGCAGGCAAGAGCCGCGCTCCATCCCGCAGTCCCAATCGTGGAGAATACCAGAAAACGGCGCAGCGACATTCCGAACAGACCAGCTGGGATCGAAATCAACGATCGCAGCGTCGGCAACATACGCGCCACGAGCACGATGATGGGTCCATGCTTGCGAAACAGCCCGTGCCCGCGTTCAATCTCTGCCCAGTCCAGCGTGAGCCAGCGGCTGTAGCGATCAATAAAGACATGCATCCGCGCTTCGCCAAATTTGATGGCGAGCCAATACCACAGCCAGTTGCCAAGCATTGCGCCGGCGGTTCCGGCGGCAATCGTGCCCCAAAGGCTCATAGTGCCGCGCGCCGCCGACACACCTGCCACGGTCATGATAACCTCGGACGGGACTGGCGGAAAAACGGTTTCAAGCAGCATCAGCAGGGCGACGCCCCAATAATGCCCCCATTCGACGAGCCGGATAATCCAGTCTTCCATTAACCGCGACCGGCAAGCCTGCATTCAATGGCATCGAGAATTTTGGCGGCTGTATCGGTGCCATTAAAGCGGTCAATCGCGACGATACCGGTTGGCGAAGTGACGTTGATTTCGGTCAGCCATTTGCCGCCAATGACATCGATGCCGACAAATATCAGTCCAAGTTCTTTCAAACGTGGCCCCATTGCAGCGCAGATTTCCATCTCGCCAGCAGTCAGCTCGGTTGCCTCGGCGCTGCCGCCTACCGCAAGGTTGGACCGGAACTCGCCTTCACCCGGACGGCGGTTGATTGCCCCTGAGACTTCGCCATCGATCAGAACAATCCGCTTGTCGCCCTTTGCAACGTCGGGAAGGAATGGCTGTACCATATGCGGTTCGGGCCATGTCGCGTTAAATACCTCAAACAGCGCGCCTACGTTACTGCCATCGGCTTCAATCCGGAAAATAGCTTTGCCGCCATTGCCATGCAGAGGCTTTACGACAATTGCGCCATGTTCCTTTTGAAACGCGCGCACTTCATCGAGAGAGCGCGTAATCAGCGTTGGTGGCATGAACTGACGATAGTCGAGCACCATGACTTTTTCTGGCGCGTTGCGGACGCTAGCAGGGTTGTTGACCACCAACGTCTCATGCTCGATGCGCTCAAGCAAATGAGTGGCGGTGATATAGCCTACGTGAAATGGCGGGTCTTGCCGCATGAGCACGACGTCGATGTCAGAGCCCAGATCGATGCGCTGCGGCGCGCCGAACCGGTAATGCGCGCCCTCGACGCGCTGGACGTCGTACACCGGATGCGCGACCGCGGTGAGCCGGTCACCGGAATCAAGCGTCAACGACGTCACATCATAATGCCAGATGTCATAGCCGCGCGATTGGCCAGCAAGCATCAGCGCAAAGCTGGAGTCGCCATGAATATTGATGCCGTCCATCGGGTCCATCTGGACCGCCATTTTAATCGCCATGTGCTTATCCTTATCCGTGCCAGACGTTCGGCAGATGGTTCGGCCAACGCCATGGCGCAACCATAATCACGTCGATCTGCATATTTTCGCACTCTTTTCCATATTTCGGGAGAAGAATTTCGGCCGCCGCAGCCACG
>JBKBTH010000289.1:0-3150 GCA_046290915.1 Sphingorhabdus sp. | reverse complement strand
TGATATTTGCCGTAAGGTAAGGTCTGAACATTGGCCAGCTCGCCCTCAATTTCTGCAAATCCTTCTGCCTGTTCTTCTTCGCTTTCACCAAAGAACGGAATTTTGGGCAGCGAGAAACCAAATAAAGACCGTTTTGTCTTCCGCACCTCGCCTTGGTCAAGCAAGACGATCTGGCGGTTCTCGGTTGCCTCTTCCAACGACTTGCTGGCCGTATCAAAACATTCCAATCGCGCTGTGGCATCCGCCAAGGCACGGCACGCCACGATGTCGCTGTAGACTTTGGGACGATTGACGGTCGATTCCGCCGCGTGCGCTGTTGTCGCGCACAGGCCGGCGATAAGAACAGCATAAGTCAGCTTTGGCATTTTGGTCTCTCCCGCATCGCAGCGTTATGTTCGTTATGGCTGGGAAACTAGCGGCTATTCGCCGGGTGCACTAGCCTTGATTGCCAGTGCATGGACACGCGTTCCGGGAATATCGCCCAGCGCCTTGTTCACCATGCGCTGACGCATCAGGCGAGAGACGCCAGCAAACGCCGCGCTTTGTATTTCCACGGTGAAGTGCGATTCACCTGACCCGTCGTCCCCACTATGACCGTGGTGCTTTGCGCTGTCGTTGATGACCGCAAGGTGGGTGGGTGCAAATGCTGCCATAAGCAGCGCTTCCATTTCAATGTGTGCAGGGCCTTTTTCCATAAGCTCTGTATTCCCATATCAGCAGTTTTTCGCCAAGGGGAATTATGGATTCGAGGCAGTCACACGACCGATTTCACGGCCGCGTTCGCGGTGCGCAGCGGCATTGCGCGCATCCGCGCTGCCGTGAGGCGGGTGAATTTCGTGCGCCTGACCCGCATGGTCAGGTGGCGTCGGCCAATGGCCCGGGCGACTATCAATATCTGTGCCTTGAACATGTTCGGCAATTTAACGCAGGCTATAACTGGTTCGCTGGCATGACGGCCGAACAAATCATGGAAGCGCAAAGCCCCATCAACGTCTGGCCAAGCGAAACCCGCGCCTTTCGGGCAAGCGGCAGCGTCGATTCGCCGCCCAAATGGGCTGACTTCAAAGACCCGCTGGATGCCATATCCACGCGCTTTAGATCACGCATGCCCAAGGAACGCGCCGACGGGCAGTTCCTGTCGCCTGAGGACCGCAAGGCGCTCAAGACGCTAGGGCTTGGCGAGGATGCAGACAGGCGCGCCTTACGCGGCGCCTATTCGGCCAAGGTCCGCGCCTATCATCCCGATAAAAATGGCGGCAACCGGTCTTATGAAAAGGCTTTGCAAGACGTCATTGCTGCCTATACGCACCTTAAAACATCTCCCGCCTTTATTTGACGAGAACGACATGACTGACATTCCAAATATCCAACCCGACAGCCGCGACGCGACCATTCTCGCCGCCCCTGACAAAACCGTCAGCGTGCGCGAAATGTTCGGCATCGACGTCGACATGGAATGCCCTGCGTTCTCGATTGCGGACGAACGCGTGCCGGACACTGACGACAGCTATGTCTTTGACCCCGACACCACGCTCGCGATCCTCGCTGGCTTTGCCCATAACCGCCGCGTGATGGTGCAGGGTTACCACGGCACAGGTAAATCGACGCATATCGAACAGGTTGCAGCGCGCCTGAAATGGCCATGTATCCGTATCAACCTGGATGCGCATATCAGCCGCATTGATCTTATCGGCCGCGACGCGATTGTTCTGCGCGATGGGCAGCAAGTCACTGAATTCCGCGAAGGCCTGCTGCCTTGGGCGTTGCAGACACCAACCGCATTGGTGTTCGACGAATATGATGCTGGCCGTCCGGACGTTATGTTCGTGATCCAGCGCGTTTTGGAAACCGAAGGCAAGCTGACGCTGCTCGACCAGAACCGCGTCATTCGCCCTAACCCGTTCTTCCGCCTGTTCGCGACCGCCAACACCGTTGGCCTTGGCGACACCAGCGGGCTTTACCACGGCACGCAAGCCATCAACCAGGGCCAGATGGACCGTTGGAACATTGTCGTTGGCCTGAACTATTTGCCTGCGCAGGTCGAAAGCGAAATCGTTTTGGCCAAGGCATCGGGCACGGATGCCAAAACGGTGGCCAACATGGTCAAGGTCGCCGAAATGACGCGTCAGGGCTTTATCAATGGCGACATTTCGACGGTCATGAGCCCGCGTACTGTCATCACATGGGCACAAAATACCGCTATCTTCAAAAATGTCGGCTTTGCATTCCGCCTGTCGTTCCTGAACAAATGTGACGATGCAGAGCGCGCTTTGGTCGCAGAATATTATCAGCGCGTCTTCGGTCAGGATCTACCCGAAAGCGTCGTTGGCAAGTCGTAAGCACATTGGCCAGTTCGCCGAAACACCGTTGAAGGGACCATATATGAAACGCACTGCTTTGATTTTGGCACTCGCGCTCACCGCATCGCCCGCCTTTGCTGCGCTCAAGCCCGGTACTCGCGCGAGCGATTTTACGACGCAAGCGGTGTTGGCGGGCGACGCTTATACCTATAATTTGAACAAGGCGCTGAAGCGCGGCCCTGTCGTTTTGTATTTCTATCCAAAGGCATTCACCTCGGGTTGCACGGTCGAGGCGCATGAATTTTCGGAAGCTGCAGACGATTTCGCGTCCTATGGCGCGTCAATCATTGGCATGTCAGCGGACAATATCGAAACGCTGAAGCGTTTTTCGGTTGAGGCATGCCGCAACAAATTTACCGTTGGCATCGCGACCAAGCCAGTCATCAAAAACTACAAAGTCAGCCTGCCCGTCATGGGCGGTACCAACCGCACGACTTATGTGATTGCGCCAGATGGCAAGGTGCTGTTCGCCTATTCCGAACTGGGCGTGAAGGGCCATGTGTCCGGCGCGTTGAAGGCGGTAAAGGCATGGCGCGCAGCCAACCCTAAAGGGAAATAATGCGCAAACTAGCGCTTCTTCCTTTGCCGCTGCTGCTTGCGGGCTGCACCGTGGCTGTCCAATATGGCGACATTCCGCACAGTACGCTGGCGGAAAACCCGCGCTGTAACCCGGTGCAGGACGACAGCGCTGCAGTCGCGGGAAAAGACTATTTTATCGTCACCAGCCGCCTGCCCGATTGCCGCGGCGACACGATCCAACTGACCAACCATCGCGGTGAGCGTGTGCGCT
>JBKBTH010000288.1:0-3164 GCA_046290915.1 Sphingorhabdus sp. | reverse complement strand
CCGCGCCACTGATTCAAGCATTGCATCAACCGACGGGCAGTAGCGGCTGCCGGTATAGCTCGATTGGTGATCAATAATGACATCATTGCGTTCAGAGCGGCACACGAGATGGGCGTGCCCGGGCGCAATATAAATGTGATTGCTTGCAACGCGCTCACCGGCTTCGGCGACCTTCACAATCCGCTTTGTAAGACCGCCGAGTTGGCGCGCGAAAAAAGTCATAAAGGCGGCGGGCAGATGTTGCGTAATAAAAATAGGGCAATCGAGCGAGTCATCAAGATTGCGCAAGACGTGGTGAATCGCCGGAATCCCGCCTGTCGATGATCCAATCGCAATGCAGCGCGGCTTCGACAAACTGCGATAATCCAGAATGGGTCTGGGGGCATATTTGCTGTCGTTGCGCTCCTGCGCAGAGCGACCCAAGCGCATCACCTTGTCGATCAAAATTTCGGTAAAACGGCCCGAGAAACCGGCACGACCTGGCTTCGCCAAAGTGTCGCACGCACCTAACGAGAGAGCTTGAACGGCAGCGGGGCCATTTGCCTCAGCAAAAGCCGAGACAATCATTACCCGTGCACCATTTGCCTTGGCCAAAATATCGGGAAGCGCATCCAATCCGGAACGCTTGGGCATTTCTATATCCAACAGGATGATATCGACTTCATTTTCGTCGAGACAGGCAACTGCGGCGTCGCTGTCCGATGCTTCACAAATGATTTCAATGCCGTTGCAATTGCTCAGCACGCGAGCGAAGATGGATCGGGCGACGACACTGTCATCGACAAGCATCACCCGGATCGGGGTTACCGCCGTCTTTGGCCAACTGCCGTTGAGTGCTGCCGATCTGCTGTGCATTCTATTGCGTCAAATGCAGCCGACGATTTGAAGCTTGGATTCGAGTGTCTCGCGGTCGAATGGCTTCATGACATATTCGTCAGCACCTGCATCTATCGCCGCCTGAATATGGCCAATGCCATTTTCCGTGGTGCAGAAAATGACTTTCGCAGAAGGGAATTCGATTGTGGAGCGGTAGGCTCTCAAGAAATCCATTCCGCTCATGATTGGCATGTTCCAGTCGAGCAGGATAACGTCGGGCGTCGCTTGCGCGACATGGTCCAACGCTTCTTTACCATCGGCTGCCTCGGCAACTTCAAATTGCATAGTTTCAAGAATATGACGGGCCACCTTACGAATGACCTTGCTATCGTCGACAATCAAACAGGATTTCATGCGACCTAACCACCTTTTTCTAACCAGAATGAAGACAGTATCTCTGCGTCGTTATCGACACGTTAATTTTTAGAACTGACCAACAAAATTCAAGCAGCCATCGCCGTTTGATTGGAAACCAAGGCCTCAGTATTTAAAACCATCACCAATTCGCCATTAAATGTCGCTATTTGATCAACATATGGGTTCCATTCATCGGGTGGCCGGATGTTCGATTCGGCTTGCTCGACGTTAATCGGAACGACATCATGTACCTTGTCGACAAGCAGCCCATATTGGTGCCCTGCAATTTCGGTAACGACCGCCAAAGCGCCCTTTTGAGCAGCCTGCTGCGTACCTGTGATAAGGAATTGGGTATCAATGAGCGTCAACACCCGGCTTCTGAGCGCAAAAATTCCCGCCACGGATGGGTCGCACATCGGCACGGGCACAACGTCGGGCAAATGGACGATGGATTCCACTTGGCTACTTTCAATCGCAACCCGGGACCCTGCTAAATCAGCAATCAAATATAAAATGTTGGTCATGCGTGCACCGCGAGTCTTTCTTCGATTGCCGATATCAGACCAACCCCGTCGTAGCGGTAGATGCTCGCGATCGGTTCCGTCAGGCTGTGCTTTGAATCGCGCAAGTGAAGCGTTCGTGGGTCAGTTGCTCGAACGCGCGCCTTTGAAGCATCGCGATGCAATATGATGGCGGCGCGAGATTGATCGCATTTGTCAAAACTCACCGTGTAGCCCGAAGCGGTTAGCAGCGGCGCCAATATCGTGCGTTCCCATTGAGAATCTTCTGCACAATCGATGAAGCATAATGCTTCCGCACCACGGCTCCGGCGCCTGCGATCAGAGGTTTCGAAAAATGCGAACATATTACGCAGCTCGACTGGCTCACCAAAGGCATAGACCACACCTTCATGCTGTTCCGGTTGCGCGCTGGGCACAATGTCGCCCGTGATGCTAAAAATATCCATGACGTCGTGAACGGCCAGATAGCAGGCGCCGTCGCCGTCGCTAAGTCTCAATACTTTGACCAAGCCATCATCAGGTGCAGACCCATATTCCCATAAATCATACAAGCCGCCATCTGCAGAGACCCGTGTTCGTCCGCCAACATACTGGATTTGGGCAAGCTCGATGTCTTCCATGCGTTCAATTGCCGACAGACGAATGGCTTGCTTGCGGCCATCAGAGGCAATGAACAGCAACGCAGATGGGCCATTGCTTTTGATTTCGACATCTACAGTGCGGTCGACTTCGTTTTCGTCCTTGTCCGTTGCGGACAGCCCCATGGCGGTGCCCAATCCGCTCGCGTCGAGCAACAGCATCGGACGGCCAGTGTCGGGCAGCGAGGTGCCAGCGAACAGCCCATTGCCCATCACCAAGGGCGCGCCAGGTTTCACGACGAGCTCTTCATTATCAATAACTGCGGCAACCTCCAAAACGAACGTGGTTCCGACAGCCGGTTTCATCACGATCAGCGTGCGGCTTTCCCCAGAGATATGCGCGCCGTGAGCAATGCCCAATATGTCCTCAAGTGATTTAAAGGGGTAACGCTTGTTCCGAATACTGACGATTTTGCGACCGCCCAATTCTTCGAATTTGACATTGGGGTTGGATGTCGAAACCATCTCCACAACTGAACTGCGGGCAATGCCGAAAATCTGATCGCCCGCGCGCACCGAAAGCCCTGCGATAATTGAGAGGGTGAGTGGCAACCGCAAAGTTATTTTCAGACCATGACCTTCGTGGTTCTCCAACTCAATCGTACCGCCAATGGCTTGAAGGTTGTTGCGAACGACGTCCATTCCAACGCCGCGACCGGAGATCGCGGTAACGCTGTCCGCAGTCGACAAACCTGGCGTAAAAATTGTGTTCAGTTGGGACCGAAGTGACATTTTCTGCCAATCGCCGATAGTCGTCACATTGGCGGCAATT
>JBKBTH010000287.1:0-3203 GCA_046290915.1 Sphingorhabdus sp. | reverse complement strand
AGCTCGCCCATCGCGAAAGCGCGAAACCGCTGTCCGCCGGCACTACGCTCAGCGCCGCACTGTTCGAACGCGTAATCGATGTCGACCGCGTGGACCTGGTCGATTTCGGAACCGGCAACGACCCCTACAAGCGCGAGTGGATGGAGGATATGAGGCCCCGGTTTCGCATTGACCTGCTGTGGCCAAACCATATTGCCAATTGGCCCATGATCGCGCGCCACCACTTACGGCAAATGCGCGGCAAAGCCGCTTAACCAGAAAGAGAAAAATGTCACAGGACGTAGAAACAACACTCCGCACGCTTTTGTCAGATGTGCTTGGGCTATCCTTAGAACAGGTCTCGGCGTTGCACGATGCCAGCGAGCTGTTCGGCGCGGTCCCCGAACTGGACTCAATGGCGGTCGCTGGATTGCTGACTGAGCTTGAGGACAGGCTCGATATCATCATCGACGACGATGAAGTGGACGGCGAACTGTTCGCGACATTTGGCAATCTCGTGCGCTTTGCAGAGACGAAAGTCGCTGAGTGAGGCCACAGCCGGTCCACATCTATTACAATACCTCAGGCCAAAGCGAATATTGCCTTCGCTTTGGTCCGGCTGAGGCTGACTGCACGATTTTGTTCGTCCCGCCATTGTTTGACGAAATGAACCGCACACGGCGGATGACGGTTGAGACGATGCGCGAATTGGCAAAGCGTGAGGTGGCGTCACTGCTGCCTGACCTTCCTGGATGCAATGAGAGTAGAGCAGCCCTTTCAAGCCAGTCGATCGAAAGTTGGCGGAACGCGGTGTCTGAGGCTGCCAAACAACTGGGGGCAACGCATGTGGTTTCGATACGCGGTGGCAGCTTGCTAGACGATGCCGCGGGCCTTCCCATTTGGCGATTGGCTCCGGTGAAGGGCGCGTCGCTTTTAAAAACGCTCCTGCGTGCGCGTATTTCGGCGGATAAAGAGGCGGGCTTGTCGACCTCCGCCGAGCAGCTCATCATCGAGGGGCAGCAGCACGGGCTAAATCTTGCTGGCCATGCGCTTGGCCCCGCGATGCTCGGCGATCTCGAAAAAGCAATTCCGGTCGCAACCGAAAATGTAACAGAAGCGACGCTGGCTGACGTGGCCGGTACCGCTTTGTGGTTACGGTCGGAGCCCGGTGACAGTCCGGAAATGTCAGCCACACTGGCCGCGCACATTGACCGATGGAGCGCCGCGTGCGGACGATAGTCAACTTTCCATGCGGTACTGACAATCTTGTTGGTTCATTTAACGCCGCCGACGGCACGACTGGCCTGCTTATAACAAGCGGCGGGAACGAAATTCGCAGCGGCGCTTATGCAGGCCAAGCGGCCATGGCGCAGTATTTTCAGGCACTTGGCTATCCAGTCTTCCGCTTTGACCGGCGCGGCGTTGGCGACAGCGAAGGAGAAAACAGAGGCTTCGAACATAGCGCCGATGACATTGCTACGGCTTTGGAGACACTCCGTTCGCTGGCCCCGCAATTGCGCCACATTGTCGGGTTCGGAAACTGCGACGCCGCAACGGCTCTCGTCCTTTATCCAAATCGCGATGCGTTCAGCATGCTGATTTTGGCCAATCCATGGACCATCGACGCGCCCCCGGAGACGACCGAAACCCCTGCCCCCAGCGCAGCCGCCATTCGCGCGCGTTATTGGGCAAAATTGAAAAATCCACGCAGCATCATCGATCTTTTGACAGGCAAAGTTGATGTTAAGAAACTTGCTTCGGGTCTGGCCAAAGCAACGGTGCGCGAACCCGTTTCGGATTTAGCGACACGCATTGCGGGAAATTTTCTGGAGCGCGACAAACCTGTCCAAATATTGGTTGCCGAACGCGACACCACGGCGCTCGCGTTTCTCACGTCTTGGCGATCCGCTACGTTTCAGGCGGCGCGCGCTAAGGCGAACATATCTCTGTCCGCCTATGACACGGCGTCACACAGCTTCGCCGATCCTGCCGCGCGCAATTGGCTATACGCGCAAGTCGAACGTGTCCTTAAACAGCAGGACTGAACTGCCGGGTAGTCGGTTTGCGGTATGCATCCAGTAAAGATGCGATCGCACGCGAATAAGGAATGCCATCGGGCTCGATGATGATGCAATCTTGTTCAAGCCGGGCAAGACCTTGGTCAGAGAAACCGCGTATCTTTCCAGCCAAATCAGATGCTATGTCGGCGGGAATAGGCCCAGAATTGCCGGTACACAGCAATTTTTCGATCAGCTTGCCGCGCAATTGAGCGTCATCATCGCGCGCGACGCCGCGTACCGCGCACATGTCATGGGCTGAGGTCCGGGCGCGATAATCACCGACGTTTTTCTCGTTCTGGATGATGAACCCCGGAAAATTGCTGATCGCGCTGGCGCCCATACCAATCATGATGTCGCTATTATCATCAGTAAATCCCTGGAAGTTCCGGCGCAGCGCGCCTGATTCTGCGGCTCTCGCAAGGCTGTCGCCGGGCTTCGCAAAATGGTCAAAACCAATGGCTGAATAACCGGCCTTCGTGAAAAATTCGTACCCCAATTCTGCCATTGCAAAGCGTTCGGCAGAGTTGGGTAACGCGGAATCATCGATGCGCCGCTGTCTGGGGAATAATTGCGGCATATGCGCGTAACCAAACAGCGCAATCCTGTCGGGTGCAAGACGCGTTGTGATTTCCAGCGTCTCAAGCAAATCCGACTGCGATTGCCCGGGTAAGCCGTACATCAGGTCAAAGTTAATCCCTTTGACGCCGACTTCGCGCAGCAACGCCATACAGTTTTCAATCATCTGCAGCGGTTGAGTCCGGCCGATTGCGCGCTGGATATCTTCGGAGAAGCTTTGCACACCAAGGCTGACTCGCGACACGCCGCATCGCGCGAGCGTAGCGGCCCATTCAACGTTGAATATCCGCGGGTCCAGTTCCACCGAGATCTGCGGATCATCGCATGTGAACATCGTCCGCACACGGTCCATCAGGCGCACAAATTCCACCGGAGCAACCGCATTCGGGCTGCCACCTCCAAATGCGATATGCTGAACTCTGCCGCGTCCGTTCAGCCGCGCGGCAACCTGCGTTATCTCCGCCTCAAGCGCGGCGAGATAGCTGGTTAACCGCTTTTCTTTCGACGCCGCGCCGGTGTTGCAACCGCAGTACCAGCATATTTCGCGGCAATATGGGATATGCAGATAAAGCGATATAGGGGCGTCGG
>JBKBTH010000286.1:0-3212 GCA_046290915.1 Sphingorhabdus sp. | reverse complement strand
CGCACTGACCAAGGAATTGCAGGATTTTACCCGTGAAAAGCTGGCCCAGCATGAATTCCCCCGCCTCGTCGAATATGTCAGCGAACTCCCCAAAACCCCCGCGGGGAAAGTGAACCGCAAAGTACTGCGCGAACAAGAAGCTTCTAAAGCATCTGCTAACTGAATTTACAGGAGAAAAGAATGTCCACCAAATTTCCCAAAATTACTGAACAGGGCCTAGCCGATCTGCGCCAACGCATTGGCGTAAAGGTCGAGAACACTATTGAGCCTTGGAATTATGAAGCTACGCGCGACGCGATCCGCCATTATGCGCACGGCATCGGCGACGACAATCCACTGTGGTGCGATCCAGAATATGCCAAAACCACCAAATATGGCGACGTCGTTGCCCTTCCCAGCTTTTTGTTCACAACCAGCCGATTGATTTCAGGCTATTGTGGGGGTTTAGCGGGCGTCCATGCGATGTGGGCCGGAGCCGATTGGACATGGCACAAGCCTGTGATGCGCAATGACACGATCCGTACCGAGGCTTACCTCAAAGATCTGGTCGAACACCAAACCAAATTCGCCGGTCGTAGCTTCCAACAAATCTATCACGTCGACTTCTATAACCAGAACAATGAACTGGTCTGCGAAGCCGACAGCTGGGTGTTCCGCACCGACCGCGATATCGCGCGTGAAGAGGGCACCAAATATACCGAAGCGCGCAGCCGCGGTGTCGAGCAGCTAAGCGATGAAGATCTCGCCGAATGGGGCAAGCTTTACGCAAATGAGGAAATCCGTGGCGCAACTCCGCGCTACTGGGAAGACGTCAATGTCGGCGACGAGCTGCCACGCATGATGAAAGGGCCGATGACCGTCACTGGCTTCATCTGCTACGCACAGGGCTGGGGCGGGCTTTATATCCGTGCCAATAAGTTGGCTTGGAAAATGCAGCAGGCGCATCCAGGGCTGGGTATTAAAAACCGCTTCAATGTTCCCGATTGCCCAGAGCGTGTCCATTGGGACGAAGAGTTCGCGTTGGAAGTCGGCGCGCCGGGTGCTTATGATTACGGCCCGGAACGTAACAGCTGGCTGACGCATCACATCACCAACTGGATTGGTGACGATGGTTTCCTGCATAAGAGCAAGTGCCAGATCCGCCGCCACAATCCGGATGGCGACGTGATTTTCATCGACGGCAGCGTGATCCGCAAGTTTGAGGAAAACGGCAAGAAATATGTCGAAATCCAACAGCGCGCTGAAACGCATCGTGGCGAAATTTCAGCCTTCGGCACATCGATTGCGGAATTGCCGAGCAGAGACGCTTAAGTACGAGTTAAGTGGAAACAAAAAATCCCGGTTCCAGCCAAGTAGGTCGGAACCGGGATTATTTTGTTGGGCATCGCCAGCAAGCGATAGAACACCCCAATTAGGGGTGCAATATTATCCCATTGTTGGAATGATAAAGCTGTTCGCACCATCGTGCGAACCATCGGGCCAACGAGCGGTGACGGTCTTGACCTTGGTCCAGAACTTAATGCCTTCCATGCCATACTGGTTGGTATCGCCAAAAGCCGAACGCTTCCATCCGCCAAAGCTGTGATAGGCGACCGGAACAGGAATCGGCACGTTGATACCAACCATCCCGACATTGACACGGGCTGCAAACTCGCGGGCAGCATGTCCATTACGTGTGAAAATTGCGACGCCATTTCCGTACTGATGCTTGCTCGGGAGTGCCAAAGCTTCCTCGAAATTCGCGGCACGGACGATTTGCAGCACAGGGCCGAATATCTCTTCCTTGTAACTTTCCATATCCGTCGTCACATGGTCGAACAAAGTCGGCCCTACAAAATATCCCTCCTCATGGCCCTGCAGCCTGAACCCACGTCCATCAACCACCAGCTCGGAGCCTTCGTCAATGGCGGTCTGGATCCAGCCTTCGACCTTCGCTTTGTGCTGCGACGTGACAACCGGACCATAATGGGCACCAGCGTCGGTCGAAATTCCAACCCGCAAGGCTTCAATCGCTGGAACCAATTTCGCACGCAGTCGCTGGGCTGTCTCCTCACCCACTGGCACAACGACGGGCAGTGCCATACAACGCTCTCCCGCGCTGCCAAAAGCCGCACCGCACAGATCGTTGACCACCATGTCTAAATCGGCGTCAGGCATCACGATACCGTGATTTTTGGCTCCGCCCATCGCTTGCACCCGCTTGCCGGCCGCTACTCCGCGCGAGTAGACATATTGCGCAATATCCGAAGATCCGACAAAACTGACCGCGCCAATGGCTGGGTGATCGAGGATCGCATCCACCATTTCCTTGTCGCCGTGGACGACCTGGAAAATGCCAGCGGGAAGCCCGGCTTCCAAAAATAGTTCAGCCAGCCGGTTGGGTACGCTCGGGTCGCGTTCCGATGGCTTCAGAATGAAGGCGTTGCCAACGGCGACCGCGACCGCGCCCATCCATAAAGGAATCATGGCCGGAAAGTTGAAAGGGGTAATCCCTGCGCCGATGCCAATCGGCTGGCGCATCGAATAAACGTCGATACCCGGGCCTGCGCCTTGAGTATACTCGCCCTTCATCGCATGCGGCAAGCCGCAGCAGAACTCAACAACCTCAAGCCCGCGCTGGATGTCGCCTTTCGAATCCTCGATAACCTTGCCATGCTCTGCGCTCAGCATTTCGGCTAGCTCGTCCATGTGCTTTTCGATCAGCGCCTTGAAATTGAACATCACCCTTGCGCGGCGCTGCGGGTTGGTCATCGCCCAGGCCGGTTGCGCTGCCTCAGCTGCCGACACCGCCTGCCCGAGCACAACCGCATCGCACAAAGCCACACGCCCCTGAACGCCGCCATTATTCGGGTCCATGATGTCGCTAAAACGCGTTGAGGCAGGCGTATCGCCCACTATGAAATGATCAACCTGTCGCATGGCACTACCTCTTTTGGGGATTAACTGGTTTGCGATTGCACAACCCGGCTTCAAACGTCCAGTGCGCCTAGAAAGCATCGACTGTGCGATGGTGCGGCACGCGCCATGGTCGTGGTTTGATGAGGGGCCGATGTGTATATGCCCGATCTGCTCATTTGCCGCAAAGAACATGCAGCGTCCGTGCTCGCTCTGGTCCGTTAATTAACCGAAACGCAAAGCACACAGTGCGCTGAAATCATCAGCGCACTGTGCGAACACGAGCTGCAAATTTCGCCAAGGTCAATTTTGGTTTA
>JBKBTH010000028.1:7070-11961 GCA_046290915.1 Sphingorhabdus sp. | reverse complement strand
CAACGCATTTTCTATGCGCGTAACCAGTTTTTCGCCCGCCTCCACTCTGCCAACGGCTTTCGCGAGCGTTCGGATTTGCCCGATATCCTCTGCAATCGTCGGCGCTACACCCACGGCTACTGTTTTAATCCGGGCGCGCGCCAGCACGGCGTTTGCGCCCGACGATGCCAGATTGCCGGTCAGCACCAATTTCGGGCGGGCCAAGAGCAATTCTTCGGCGCTCGCACCGATGGCTGGGTACTGCATCGACCAAGTTAAAGGCGCCGACGCGCTGTCGGGATCGTGTGAATAGTTGCTGACCGCCGTCACTTGGCCGGGCAGCGCGATTTCGGCCAGCACTGCGTCAATGCACGGATTGTTCGAGACTATACCGCCGGGCACAATTGCAGCTTGGTTGGCGCATCCGGCCAATGCCAATGCAGGCAGGATGCACCAACCGTGACGCATCAGAATTTGGCCCTGACGCCAACAGCGGCATTGCGGCCAAAGCTGTTATATCCTGCCACGACATTATACTGCACATCGAAGATGTTATCGATGCGGCCATAAAGCTCAAGCGAGTCATTGATGGGCAATGATGCCCGAAGCCCGACCAACGCATAGCCATCGATACGTACGCTGTTTGACGCATTGTCAAAGCTGTCCCCAATAAGCAGAATGCTGCTTCCGACCGATAGACCAATGGGCGTTTGCCAATCGACGGTTAGGCTGCCGCTATGCTGGGGGCGCAACGCCAGTCGATTGCCGAAATTGGCACCCGCCGACCGGTTAACCGCATCCACAAGCGTATAGCTCGCGCGAATGTCCAAGCGGTCGGTGGGATTGATGTTAAAGCCGGCTTCCAACCCCGTTGATTTCACGCGATCGATGTTTTCGGATTGAAATGTCGCAAAGGAAAACGCGATCAAGTCAGTGCTGCGCCGGTTGAAATAGGTCGCGAATAACCGGGCCTTTCCGTTCAATATGTTATGTTCGAAACCAAGGTCGAAATTGCGTACGGTTTCGGGCCGTAGGTCGGGGTTGCCAAAGGGTGGCTGGCCCTCGCTGAGCGTTGGTGCGCGGAAGCCTTCACCATACGTCGCCCGCAACATGGTGCGGCCATCATTGGGGGCAAAAGCAATGTTGCCGCCCAACGTCGTTTGCCCGCCATAATCGCTATATTGGTCATGCCTGACCCCGCCTGTCACCGTCAGCCCGGCGAAGGGGCGCACGATGACCTGGCTAAAGCCACTGGTCACATGGTTGCGCGCGATATCCGCTGCTGCGCCCTCAAAGGATGTGCTGGCGAATGTCCGCTCGTACTCCAATCCAGCGGCCAGCGTCAGCGCGTCGTTGACGTCAAATGCGGCGTGATATTCAGTGCGGTCAATGCTCCCACGGACAATGAAGTTGTTGAAACTGAACACCACAGGGTCAGTGCCAATCCGCCTTATGTCCGTACGTGTGTACGCAATGCGATTTTGCAGGCGGCCGCCGAGCGCAACGAAGTTCGCGCCGACATAGCCCACAAATTGCCGGTTCCGCGTTACGGGCAGGGCATTCGCACCGACACCAAAGGCGGAGTCATATTCCACAGTTGCACGGTTATAATAGCCGCGGAAATCGAGATTGAAGGCGTCGCTGATGTTGACCTTCAGCCGGCCATTGCCCGCGAAATTTTTAAAGCCATCGCGCTCGGTTCCACCCGCCAGTGCAGAAATCCCACGGCTGTCGACGTAAGACCCGCCAAAACTGCCTTCCAATAGGCCACTGGTTCCAGCGATGTTGGCGTTTATCCTTTTGGTGTCGGCGGCACCATATTCTGCACCGACCCGTCCTTCGAAGCCATCTACCGGTGCAAGCGACTGGATATTCACGACGCCCCCAATGGCCTGGCTGCCCCAGATGATCGAGTTTGGGCCACGCAGCACTTCCACCTGTCCGATGTTACCCGTCATCAGCGGGCCAAAGTCAAACGCACCATTGGGGCTAGTGAGGTCATTTATCCGCACGCCATCGATAAGGACCAGCGTCTGCGAACTGTTGCCTCCGCGCAGAAACGCGCTTGTCTGGCTACCAAGCCCGCCGCGCGCAGCGACAGTCACGCCGGGCACGGTTTGCAAGGCATCGCCGATGGTTGCGCTTTGCAATTGGTCGAGCCGTTCGCGGTCAACAATGTCGATCGCTTGTCCGGTTTCTGACCGTGGCTGTTCAAAACCGCTGGCGGTAACGATAATAACATCATCTGCTTCATCGGCAAACGCCGACATTGGCAGCAGCGCAAGCGTTGCAGCCGTATATTTTAAAAAGGTCATGGATTTATCTCCTTCGCATGACGTCCAACAAAATGTCGTCACGCGGAGGAAAACCCCGATTGCGCCAGTGTCCCGCAAGCACAAAGGACAAACCGCAATCAGGCAGGTCTCCTGGCTCCCGGGTCAGTGCCTTTGATCCGCCTTCCCAGTTTCACGGTTTCCCGTTTCCCCAGTGGCAATTGGAGCAAAAGCTCGCCGGTTACAGTTGCGGGAACAGCGCCGGATTTTTGCCGGCTTCCCTATTATCCACGCTCTCGCGCAGACCTGGTGCGTGTGAGGAGGCTACGCCGCTTTTCGTGGGAGGGCAAGGGCTTCAGCGATTGGGGGTGCTTCCCGCGATTAGTGGCGGGTCTTGCCGGGCCGTTGCATGCCCCAAAATTGTGGGCCTTCGGGGACTTGCCAGCTGTGCTTGATGGCGAAACCAAAGCTCTGATACAGCGCGATATTATGTTCGTCGGCGGTTTCCAGATAGGCTGGTAAGCCATCGGCATCTGCGCGCTCCAACCCTGCACGAATGGCAGCGCCTCCGTAACCCTTGCCCTGATGCGCCGGGTCGCATCCCGCATAATGCAAATACCAGACGGGCTCTTTTGGCAGGTGTTTTTCGATCAGGTCAGAGACCTCCAGGCCGCGAAAGATCGAAAAGCGCAGCTGCTGGACGAATGGAACAAGCAGCCGTGCGGTATCAAACATAGTGTCGCGCGCATTCCCCGGTCCGCGCCACAGGGTGACCGCTTCAATGCCGTCGGTTCCATACACCGCGCCTTTGCGATGTTCATCGCGTAAGAACAAATGGAACACGCCAGTTAGCCGCTGCGCGCGCAGTTTCGCGTCTGGAATGACGTAGCTCCATCCGGTCTCGTTCTGAAATGCCCGCGCCAATGTCTCGGCGACTTCCAGATTGTCCGTCGGCTTTAACAACCGTGCGTGCGGCAAATTATGCTTTCGCTTGAGTCATGATGGGCAGATTGCGGACGCGTTTGCCGGTGGCGGCGAACAGCGCATTGGCAAGAGCAGGTGCCGCTGGGGGAACACCGGGTTCGCCAATGCCGCCCATGTCAGCGCCGCTGTTGAGGAAATGGACGTCCACCACCAAGGGCGTACCAGCCATTTGCAACAACGGATAATCATTCAGGTTGCTTTGCTGCACTGCGCCCTTTTCAAGGGTAATCGCCTCGCCAATGGCGGACGAAAGTCCCATGATGGTGCCGCCTTCAATCTGCGCCATGGCGGCGTCCGGATTGACGATGCTTCCGGCATCCACGACGGTCGTGACCTTATGCACCTTTGGCATGCCGTCTTCTCCAACGGACGCCTCGACCACATGGGCGACAATGGTTTTAAAGCTTTCCACCAGTGCAACACCGCGACCGGTTCCAGCGGGAAGGGGCGAGCCCCAGCCGCTGCGCGCAACCACTTCGTCGAGCACGCGCAAATGCCGCGATCCCGCCTTCAAATGGTTGCGGCGAAACACAACCGGGTCTTCGCCCGCTGCATGGGCAAGCTCGTCCATAAAGCTTTCATTGTAAAAGCCCTGCTGGGTCGAGTTCACCGAACGCCACGCGCCCGCTTGCTGGTTTGAAATATGGGCAAAATGCCGACGCGACACCGCGGGAAGCATGTATGGAAATACGGTCTCGGCCTCAGCGCTCTCGGGCTGGGCATAATCATTGCGATATGCCTCGATGCGCTTTTCTTTGGTCAATGACGCCTTCAACGCAGCGGAGCTTTGCGGGCGATATGCGCCTTGAGCGACTTCTTCTTCACGGCTCCAGATCAGTTTGACCGGATAAGGCAATTGCATCGCCAGCTTTGTGACTTGCCCAACGATTTCCATATACATGGGCAGACGGCGACCAAAGCTGCCACCAATAATCATCGGGTGAAAGGTGACGTTATCTGCGTCGAGGCCGGATACCTCAACGGCCAACATCTTGGTTGCGAGCGGGTCTTGCATGCCGCCCCAAAGGTTGAGCTTTCCGTCCTTAAAATGCGCGGTAAGTGCAAAGGGCTCCATCATCGCGTGGTGCAGGAAAGGCACCTGATATTTCGCTTCAATCGGTTTTGCGCCAAGTCCGGCCTGCACATCGCCGTCCCCCGCTTCACCATCGGCTTCTCCTTTGGCAATCAGGTCATCATGCGCTTTGAAAATGGACGCCGTCGAGATGCCACCATTGCCGCCGTCTGAAAACTGTGGGGCCAAGGCGCGCAGGCCCGAAATGGCGGGCCAATAGCCCGTACCAATGACAGCAACGGCATCATCCAGCTTGATGACTTTCTCGACGCCTTTGACAGCTAAAGCTGGAGCAGTGTCCACTGAAGTCAATTTACCGCCACGCACGGGCGCTGCCATGATCGTTGCGACGCGCATGTCAGGGACTGAGAAGTCCATGCCATATTGCGCGCTACCGTCGACCTTTGCGGGAATATCGAGGCGCTGCATCGATTGGCGAACAAGCCGATACTGTGAAGGGTCTTTTAACTTCGGCGCGTTATCGAGCGACAATGTGGCAGCTTCGGCGGCCAGTTCGCCATAGCGCAACGAACGTCCGGATTTCGCATGGATGACGTGGCTGTCCTGCGTCGTCAATTCAGCC
>JBKBTH010000028.1:0-7060 GCA_046290915.1 Sphingorhabdus sp. | reverse complement strand
TGCCAGCCGCGTCGCCGCGCCGACATTTTGAAATGTCATTCGGCCGGTGAAGCGTAACGCCGATGACCCGCCGGTAATCTGAAGGTTCATTTGCCGCGCGATGAAGGACAGAAATGATTGCGGAATGCCATTAATGATCGCGGGTTGCCCCGTCATATCGGCAAGGAAAGCGCGCCCCAGTCCAACATTGGCGAACGCCGACTCTGCAGGTGCAGAAACAACGCGCACCTGATCCCATGCCGCATCCAGTTCTTCGGCTAGCATTTGCGCAAGGCCGGTATTTGATCCCTGACCAATATCGGTGTGCGGCGAGTAAATCGTGATAACGTCATCCTCACCAATTTTCAGCCATGTGGCAAAGCTGTGCCCGCCTTCGGCTTCAGCGCGCGCCTTGGCTGCCTTGGAAGCATTGCTGTCCGCGATAGAAATGCCGAACAGGCCAGCGCCGACGATGGCGACACCGCCAATGAGGAACGCACGGCGCTTAACGCCCTTGCGCTTTGCTGGCGTGGCTGGCTGCATTTCAGCTGTGGGGTTGTCAGCCATTATGCCGCTCCTTCTTCAGTTTTAGCAGCCTTCGCTGCTTGTCCAGTCGCGGCGTGAATAGCCTTGCGAATGCGGGGATATGTGCCGCAGCGGCAGATGTTGGTCATCGCCTCATCAATTTGTGCATCGCTTGGGCTACCCGTTTTTTCAATGAGCGCGACCGCCGCCATAATCTGGCCTGACTGGCAGTAGCCGCATTGTGGCACCTGCGCAGAAATCCATGCTTGCTGGACGGCGTGGAGCGTACCGTCCGCAGATTTCAGGCCTTCGATGGTCGTGATCGATTTGCCAGCGACTTCGCTCACGGGAAGGCTGCACGAACGGGCGGGTTCGCCATCAACATGAACGGTGCACGCCCCGCACGCCGCAATGCCGCAGCCGAATTTTGTGCCAGTCAAACCAAGCTCTTCGCGAATAACCCAAAGCAACGGGGTGTCTGGTTCCGCCGAAAGTGCCACCGGCTTGCCGTTGATTGACGTCTGAATTGCCATGCAAATAAGCTCCCACCCAAATATGCGTTTCATATAGCAACGCTTCCGCCTCTTTGCTAGCGCATTGCCTATGACAATGGGCAGCGCCAACCACGACCGTATCCTTGCCGCCGCAATCGACTGGGCAGGCGCGCCAATGGCGATTGCGACGGTGGTTGAAACGTGGAAATCCGCGCCATGCCCCGTCGGCACCCATATGCTTGTGCATGCCGACGGGCGCTTTGTGGGTTCGGTTTCCGGCGGCTGTGTCGAGGGCGATGTTCTTGAACGTGCGCAAATGGTTTTGGCAGGCGGGCCCTATGTACTCCGCCGATATGGCGTGGCCGACGATGCAGCGTGGGAAGTGGGCTTGCCATGTGGCGGTGATATTCACGTGCTCGTCCAGCCCATATCAGCTGATGGTTTTCCTGCGCATCTGTTTGCCGATATCATGGAGGCGCGCTCTGCGGGTGCGGCGCTTTCGGTTGTTACCGATCTGGAAACAGGCCGAAGTGCTCTGTTGGAAAATGAGTCCAATGCTGGCTTCGTCAATGTCTACCATCCCCCGCGCCGATTGCTTATTGTAGGGGCGGTTGAAATTGCATCGGCCCTTGCTGCAATCGCGGTGTCGCAGGGTGTCGACGTCAGTTTGTGCGATCCGCGTGGGCGTTTTCTAACGGAGGAACGCTTTCCCGGCATCCGGCTGGATGATCGCTGGCCCGACGACGCGGTCAAGGCCTTTGCACCCGATAGCCGAAGCGCGATTGTCACGCTTAGCCATGATCCCAAAATCGACGACCCTGCGCTGGTTGCTGCGCTCGCCAGCCCCGCAGCCTATGTCGCTGCTTTGGGATCAGTCCGGTCGCATCAGGCGCGTCTTGCGCGGCTCTCTGCGGCGGGTGTCAGCGCGCAGCAATGCGCACGAATTGAAGGTCCAGCGGGGGTCGCGATTAACGCCATCAGCGCGCCCGAAATTGCACTTTCCATCGCCGGCGGGATGATCCGCGCGTTCAACCACGGGCTACGTTGATGCAGCCTAAGGACGTCGTTGTCGTCCTGTTGGCGGCTGGCAATGCGCGGCGCTTTGGTTCTGATAAGTTGATGGCGGATTTCGAAGGTGCGCCACTTGGATCGCGTGCAGCGAATGAACTCATAGGGATTGAAGCAGCAGCGCATGTTGCGGTGTGTCAACCCGAGGCAGCTATTGCAGCCCATTATGCGCGGTTGGGCTTTGATATTGTCGACAACGCTAATCCCGACAGTGGGCTATCCGGTTCGCTCCATCTGGCGGTGGAAGCGGCAGCGCAAAGCAATGCGCAGGCGTTGCTTGTTGTGCTTGCCGATATGCCATTTGTTCGGACCTCTCATATCGAGGCGCTGATCACCGCGTGCACTGATGATGTGGTTGCTTCTTTCGACGGTCACCAGCCGATGCCACCTGCGATATTTTTGCGCTCTCATTGGCCGGATTTGCTGGCGACGGCAGGCGATGCTGGTGCGCGGCATATTTTGGCGCGCGCGACACGGCTGGCCGCGCCCGAAGGCATGCTGCGCGACATTGATACGCCAGATGATTTGGCTGCTTCAAAAGTTTCGCTTCATCGCATAGACCGTCCGCAATGAACCAACCATCTGCACGCCCCGCCATCGAAGCTGCTTTGCGCAATCCTAACCTGATGGCGGCAGCCACCGCGCTTTCCGAAAACAGATTGGAGGATGCAGAGCCGCTGCTGCGTGGCCATTTGCGTGATGCACCGACTGACGTTGCCGCGATCCGGATGATGGCGGAATTGGCGGCGCGTGTGGGCCGGTTGAAAGATAGCGAGGCATTGCTTCGCCGCGCGCTTGAACTGACCCCAGACTTTGGTGCAGCGCGCGCCAATCTGGCTACCGTACTGTATAAACAGAACCGGTTTCCCGAGGCGCTTGAGCACCTTAATGCCGTGCTGGCTGAAGAAGGCGACAATCCGGTCCAGCAAAATTTGAAGGCTGCGGCACTCGGCCGGATTGGCGGCTACGAAGAGGCTATCGCGCTGTATCAGGAGCTGACTGCGCGTTTCCCCGATCATGCCAAATTGTGGATGAGCTATGGCCATATGCTCAAAACTGTGGGCAATCAGGATGAAAGCGTCGCGGCATATCGCCGCGCCATATCTGTGGAACCGACGCTGGGCGAGGTTTGGTGGAGCCTTGCGAATTTAAAGACATATCAATTTTCGGACGATGATGTTGCGGCAATGGAGACCGCACTGACGACCGCTGGGCTGGTATCGGAAGACGCGTTTCACCTGCACTTTGCGCTGGGCAAGGCGAGCGAAGAGCGCGCCGATCATGCCGCCGCATTTGATCATTATGCCAAGGGCAACGCGTTGCGTAGCGCAGAGCTAAACCATGATCCGCAAAGCGTAAGCGCGCAGGTCGATCAGATCGCTACGCACTTTACCGCTCCATTTTGGAAAGCGCGCACAGGGCAGGGACATTCGGCGCCAGACCCTATTTTCATCATCGGCATGCCGCGCGCGGGCTCGACGCTGATAGAACAGATCCTTGCAAGCCATTCAATGGTGGAAGGCACGATGGAATTGCCAGATATTCCCGCCATGGCGCTGCGTGAAGGGCGCGGGTCGGACTGGATTGATGCCACCGTCGCGATATCTGCCGATGATGCCCAAAGGCTTGGCGCGGAATTCATTGAGCGCACGCGTATCCAGCGCAAAACCGACAAACCATTCTTTATCGATAAGCTGCCCAATAACTGGAATTATCTGGCCTTGATCCGTTTGATTTTGCCTAACGCCAAAATCATCGATGCGCGGCGGCACCCGCTCGATTGCTGCTTTTCCAACTATCGCCAGCATTTTGCCAAGGGGCAGGCGTTCAGTTACGACCTTACCCATATGGGCCAATATTATGCGGATTACGTGCGGGCGATGGCGCATTTCGATGCGGTGGCGCCCGGCTATGTCTACCGCGTTATTCACGAACAGTTGCTGGAAGATCCTGAGCAGGAAATTCGAAATCTGTTGGAATATCTGGGACTGCCGTTTGAAGAGGCGTGCCTGAACTTTCACGAAAATAAGCGGGCCGTGCGTACGGCGTCGAGCGAACAGGTCCGCCGCCCCATTAACCGCGATGGCGTTGACCAATGGAAGCCATATGCGGCGCATCTTGCGCCTTTGAAGCACGCACTTGGCAATTTGTGGGAAGTTTATCCCGCATCATCATAGTTGCTGCGTTGCAACACAATGATGCAAAATTGCTTGCAAACGCCTGATAGAGCGAAAAGATATTGCGTGGACGCGCAATTGGGAGCCTATTTATTTCAGGGTAACCAGGGAGGGTCGCTGCATGCGCCTTAATAATCAGAAGTCCAACGTCCGTTCGGCTTTAGTCTTGCTATTGACATCCACAGCCTTCGCAGCGCCAGCAATGGCGCAGCAAGCAGCCGACGAGGACAGCAATGTCATCGTCGTGACTGCGCAAAAGCGTGAACAGAATCTGCAGGATGTGCCAATCGCCATCAACGCCATTGGCAATGAAAAGCTCGACCAGTTGCAGGTCAGCGAATTGCAAGATGTCGTCAAGTTTTTGCCTTCGGTAACGATCCAACAAGGCGGACCGGGCTTTGCGCAGGTATATTTCCGCGGCGTAGCGTCGGGTGAAAATGCGAACCACTCGGCTTCGTTGCCGACCGTCGGAACATATCTTGATGAAATGCCGATCACGACCATTCAGGGCGCGCTTGATTTGCATGCATATGACCTCGCACGTGTTGAAGCGTTGGCTGGACCTCAAGGCACATTATATGGTGCAAGCTCAATGGCTGGTACATTGAAGCTGGTGACCAATGCGCCGGATCCTTCCGGATTTTACGGCAGCGCAGGCGTTGAAATCAACAATGTCTCGCATGGTGATTTTGGCTCGATTTACGAAGGCTTTCTGAACGTGCCTATCGCCGAAGGCGCGGCAGCGCGTCTGGTCGGCTGGTATCGCGATGACGGCGGCTACATCGACAATATTCAGGGTGCCCGCACTTATGCGAGCTCGGGAATCACGCAGAGCAACGCCGCATTGGTGGAAAAAAATTATAACGACGCCGAAACATATGGCGCACGTTTGGCGCTGGGCATTGATCTGGACGACAATTGGACGATCAAGCCAACGCTGATGGGCCAAGTCCAGAATACCGAAGGCAGCTATTCGCAGGAACGTTCCGGCCAGACCAATGGCGCGCTGCAAACTGTTCAGTACAACCCTGAGGGCAGCCGCGATAAGTGGATTCAGGCCGCCCTGACCATTGAAGGCAAGATCGGTACGTGGGATGTCACGGCGACCGGCGGCCATCTGCGTCGTAAGACAGAAACGCAATCGGACTATTCCGACTATGCCTATTTCTATGATGCGCTCGCTGGATACGGCAATTATTTCTACGACAATGCCGGAAACCTCGTGAACCCGAACCAGTATATCCAGGGCATTGACCGGTATAAGAAGAGCTTTGGCGAATTGCGTGTTGCAAGCCCTGCAGACGCATCGTTGCGGTTCATTGGTGGCCTTTTTGCCCAGCGCCAATCGCACAACATCGAACAAAACTATATCATCAACAATATTGCCGATTCCATCACTGTGACCGGAACCGACAGCAATATCTGGTTGACCAAGCAGCAACGCGTTGACCGCGATTATGCGGCATTTGGCGAATTGACCTATGATCTGACCGAGAAACTGTCGCTCACCGGCGGTCTTCGTTATTACAAGTTCGATAACTCGCTTCAGGGCTTCTTCGGATATTCAGGTGGCTATTCAAGCCGCACCGGTGAAGCAGCTTGCCTCAACACCGATGGCACAACACGTCGCGCTAATCCGGGTGGTACGCCAGTGCCAATCCTCGTCGAGGGCAGCCCTTGTACCAATGTCGACAAGTCGACGTCGGACACTGGTTTCATCCACAAGCTGAACGCAACGTACAAGGTCACCGACGATGTTCTGCTCTATGCAACATGGTCGCGTGGTTTCCGTCCGGGCGGTATTAACCGTCGCGGTACCTTGCCGCCATATGGTTCGGACAAGTTGGACAATTATGAATTGGGTTGGAAAACCACATTCGGCGCGTTCCGCTGGAATGGCGCGGTGTTTCAGGAAGACTGGAACAATATTCAGCTGTCATTCTTGGGCGCGAACGGCCTCACGGAAATCCGCAATGCTGGCGTTGCGCGTATTCGCGGCGTTGAAATGGATGCGGGCTTCCGCGATGGCGGCTTCAGCCTGAATGCTGGTTTCAGCTATAATGACGCGCAAACCCGTCGTGATTTCTGCGCCATCGCAAACGCAACCTTTGATTGTTCGACACCGGGCAACTCATTGCTAGCGCCATCCGGATCGCGCCTTCCTGTGACGGCCAAGGTGAAGGGTAACGCCATTGCGCGTTATGAATTCCCCGTGGCTGACTGGAATGGCCATGTGCAATTCGCCGTCAATCACACGGGCAGCCGCAGAAGCGATTTGCGGCCTGCACAAAACACGCTGAAGGGCAATTTGGGGGCCTACACCACCGCTGACTTCTCGATTGGTGTGAAGAACGACGTATGGGCAATCGAGGCCTTTGCCACGAACCTGTTTGACACACGCGGTGTCGTTAACACGGGCGTTCAATGTCTTGAAACCGTTTGCGGAACGGGCGTGACGCCTGCGACGCCAACGGGCGGTGCATTTTACGATGTACTCATCAAGCCACGGCTTATCGGCGTGAAGTTCTCACGCGATTTTTGACAATTGTTCACTTTCCTTCCCTGCATAAATTTGTAGGGAAGGGGGTGTGAAATTCGTCATTAAAATAATGACATAAAGTTTGTTGCCAAGCGCGACAGGGGGGAGAAGCCGGATCTGTAAAGGTCCGGCTTTTTCATTTGGTGCTAGCCGAATATCCGTTTCAATATACCTCGGTCCGCCAACACTTCCGCTGCGCAATTATGGCCCGGAGCGCCAGTGACGCCGCCGCCGGGATGGCTGCCTGCACCGCACATATACAGGCCTTTCAACGGCCC
>JBKBTH010000285.1:0-3215 GCA_046290915.1 Sphingorhabdus sp. | reverse complement strand
CATAAGCGGCACGGCGTTCGTGCTCGGGGATGTTCGGGACGACAACGCCAGTGGTCAGCCCCAGAAAACCATAAATCCGGCCCATCCATTCAGCGTCACGTCGCGCCAAATAGTCGTTGACAGTCACAACGTGCACACCCTTGCCCTCAAGCGCATTCAGGTAACACGCTAAGGTTTCGGTCAGGGTCTTACCTTCGCCAGTGCGCATTTCGGCGATCTCACCGCGATGGAGCACAATTCCGCCAACCATCTGCACGTCGAAATGACGCATGCCCATGACGCGCTTCGACGCCTCACGTACGGTCGCAAATGCTTCCGGCAAAATGTCGTCAAGTGTTTCGCCAGCGGTCAGGCGGTCGCGGAAGATTTGCGTCTGCCCCTTCAGCCGCTCGTCATCCATGACGGCAATTTCGTCTTCGAGCGCGTTGATCGTGTCGACGATCTTCATGATCGATTTGACGTAACGGTCGTTGGACGACCCAAATAAGGCTTTGGCAATTCCGCCGAGCATAAGTAATTCCTTTGAAATTATATGGGAGACGCGCACAAATTGGCGCGGAAGGGGTAGGTAAAAGGGCGCACCGCAGCGGGTGCAAAAGTCCTACCCTAAAATAATGTCGTGCCGATAAACGGGCGTGTCGGGTGCCAATGCACCGAACGCAATGCTGCCTTTGATCGGCATAAGATTTACGCGCGCAGTCGGCGTCTCTTGGACCGGCTGCTCATACGCTTTATCAGCTTCCTGGACTGCCGCCGCGACGTACGCTTGTGCTGCAGCCAAATCTACGGACGCTGATGATGAAGATATCGGACGCGCAGCCTCCGCAGCGGAAAAACCGCTCAACATCGCCAGTAAATAAATCAATATGCGCATGTATGGCCCTGTTAGATGCGTTGGTGGATATAGTTAGGCGTGGCAGCAAAGTCCACACCGAAGGCGCACAGTCTACTTGCTGACTGCGCCCGCCTTCGGGTCTTCATGCTCCACCGACATACGGAACTTGATACGTTTGGCTTGTGGCTTGCCTTCACTATCCAGAAACGGAGCGACATCGCGGTTCCCACTACCCTCGCAGGCCATATCCAAAAAGTTCTTATCGCCCATCTGGCCAAAGGCCGCGCCTTCACTCTGCGTTTCACATAGGGTAAGCTTACCGGTCGCGTCGAACTCCAAAGTTAATCCAATCGATCCGGGCTTTTCAAACGGATTTGGACGCGCGCGCTGGGGGTTCATAGCTACACTGGCTATGCGTTTGGGAAGCCGCCAGGATAGCGTGTGCGCACTTTTTCCTGAAGATGGCTCACCATTCACATCCAACGCAGGGTCAAAACTCCATTCGCGTGCAAGTGCACAGGCCTGTTGATCCAATTCCGGAACCTTGCTGCTGACGGTAACCGAACATCCTGAAACTTTCCCGGTGTTGTCGACATTGAGCATAAACGTGGTCTGTCCCTGTTTCCCTTCGGCCGAAGCCGCAGCAGGATATTTATCGGCAGGTATCGTGAGTTGCGCTCTATTTGAAGGTTTTGGCGGACGTGGCAGGCTATCCGTGATCTTAGGCATTGAGGCCATGCTCAATACTTCCGGTATTTGCCAACGAACGCGGTTTGAGTAGCTGCCGGTAGTAGCGACACCATTTCTATCCTGCGCCGGATAAAATTGCGCCCGCGTCATAACATTATCGCACGTTGTCTTGTCGAGGTCAGCATGTCCACTGCTGGTCGTGATCGTGCATTTGCTGACACGGCCATCGACCGATACATCTACCGTAAAGGCGGTTGTTCCTTCGCGCAGCTCGCGCAGGGCAAGACTTGGGTAGTCACCTGTATTGGCCCACATGCCCGGATAATTTTTGGGTTTGGGTGAACTTTCACTTCCCTTTTCGGGCGCTGGCATGGGGACAGTCGGGATGGTTGGGGTCCTGACCATTGGCAAAGGCGACACTGTTGGTGTTTCCACATTTTTTTCGACTACAATTGATGCTAGCGCCAGAACCGAATAAAACAGCATGTCTTTGTTCTCCCGAATTTTTTCGAAGATTAGCGAAAGTTTCCTTAAATGTCAGTAAAATCGCCCCTCGCAAAACCTTTTCCCGTCATGCCCGAAATCGCAGGCGTAACGCTCCGTGTCGCGCGTGCTGGGTATAAGGATTGGGGTCGCTGCGACTTGAGCTATATCGCATTGGACCAGAGCACAACGGTCGCAGGCGTTACGACACAGAATATATGCTGCTCGGCCGAGGTTGAACTTTGCCGGGCAAATTTGGCGCATGGCCGCGCGCGCGCCTTGGTCGTGAATGCGGGGAACAGCAACGCTTTCACCGGACAATGCGGTAAGGATGCGGTTGATGTGATTACGGCGCAAGTTGCGGGCCATCTGGGCTGCGATGCTACGGAAATTTTCGTGTCGTCCACGGGCGTCATCGGCGTCCCCCTGCCCATCGATAAGGCGCAGGCTGGGTTAAGCGCCGTATTCGATGCGACGCCTTGCAGTTGGGAAGAAGTTACCAACACAATCGGTACAACAGACACCTTCGCCAAAGGCGCAACCGCGAGCGCAATGGTCGATGGCCACAGGGTGCAATTAGCCGGCATCATCAAGGGTTCAGGCATGATCGCGCCCGACATGGCAACGATGCTTGGATATATCTTCACCGACGCGGCAGTAGACGCCGCTTTCCTTCAGCAGCTTCTATCAGCTTCCAACAAAACCAGCTTCAGCTGCATCACCGTCGACAGCGACACCTCAACCAGCGATACTGTGCTGGCATTTGCAACCGGCAAAGCGGGCAATACGCCGCTTACGTCATATGACGATACGGGCGCGGATGCGTTTGCTGCAGCGCTTAACGATATTTGTCGCCAACTCGCGCATCTGGTTGTCCGCGATGGCGAAGGCGCGCAGAAGTTTATCGAAATCAATGTGTCAGGCGCAACGAATGACGACAGCGCACGGCGGATCGGCTTGGCGATTGCCAATTCGCCCTTGGTCAAAACCGCCATTGCGGGTGAAGACGCGAATTGGGGCCGTGTTGTCATGGCGGTTGGCAAAGCGGGAGAGCCTGCCAACCGGGACAGCCTATCCATCAGTTTCGGAGCAACGCAAGTCGCGCACAACGGCCTAGCGGTTGCGGGATATGACGAAGCGCCCGTGGCGCTGCATCTTCAGCAAAATGAGATTCAAATCGGCGTTGATCTTGGTATCGGGGCCGGAC
>JBKBTH010000284.1:0-3229 GCA_046290915.1 Sphingorhabdus sp. | reverse complement strand
GCCGACGGCATCATCGAAGCAGCGCACCGAAAACTGCCCGCTCATATCGGAAAAATCGGCGATCATGAAGCGCTTGCCCTTGCGTGATTCACGCCACCGCACACCTTCAATAAGCGCAGACATGGTCGCAGCGCGACGGACACCTTCAGGTATCGGACCACTCTCCAGCCAAACAGCATAAGGCTTTGCCCCATGGCTGGCCGCCAGTGCATCATATTGCGAACAAGGATGTGCGGAGAAATAGAAGCCGAACGCGTCTTTCTCCTGATTCATTTGCTCACCAGGGGCCCATTGCAGTCGGCCATCAATGCGCAAGGCTGCCATATCGGAGCCGCCTTCGCCGAATAGGCCGCCCTGCCCGCTTTCACGCGAATCGCGCGCAGATTGTGCCGCAGCCAAAAGCGTTTCTGCTGCGCCATGTACCGCAGCGCGGTTAGGCTCCAATCCGTCAAATGCTCCAGCGGCAGCAAGGTTTTCAAGACTGCGCCGGTTTATCTGGCTGGGATCAACCCGGTTGGCAAAATCGTCCAGGCTTTTGAAAAGCCCTGCTTCCGTTCGCTCTGCCACGAGCACTTCCATTGCCCGTTCGCCGACATTCTTAATGCCACCCAGCGCATATCTAACGGCATGTTCGCCATGCGCATTGGTCTCAACGGTAAACTCGGCGTCACTTTGGTTGATGTCCGGTGGATGGCACACGACCTCAAGCCGGCGCATATCATCCATGAATATCGCAAGCTTGTCCGTCTGATGCATGTCGAAACACATCGAGGCTGCGTAAAATTCTTCGCGATGATGCGTCTTCATCCATGCTGTTTGATATGCAAGTACGGCATATGCCGCTGCGTGGCTTTTGTTGAAGCCGTAACCCGCAAATTTGTCGATCAAATCGAATAGCTCGTTTGCGCGATTTGGCGGAATCGCATGGGCCGCGCAGCCGGTTACGAAACGTTCGCGTTGCGCATCCATTTCGGCTTGAATCTTCTTACCCATGGCACGGCGCAGCAAATCTGCTTCGCCAAGGCTGTATCCCGCCAATATCTGGGCGGCCTGCATAACCTGTTCCTGATACACGAAGATGCCGTATGTTTCGTTCAGCACAGGCTCGAGCAGCGGATGCGGATATTCAATGCTCTCCTCACCATTTTTGCGTCGGCCAAACATCGGGATGTTGTCCATTGGGCCTGGGCGATATAGCGATACGAGCGCGATAATATCGCCAAAATTGGTAGGCTTAACCGCAGCAAGCGTCCGCCGCATCCCTTCAGATTCTAACTGGAAGACACCAACAGTGTCGCCACGCTGCAGCAATTCATACACTGCTGGATCATCATGCGGCAAAAGACCTAGGTCAATTTCGACACCACGTTTCGCCAACATCTGCGTAGCTTTTTGCAAGACGGAGAGCGTCTTCAGACCCAAAAAGTCGAACTTAACAAGGCCAGCGCTTTCGACATATTTCATGTCGAACTGCGTAACCGGCATATCCGAACGCGGGTCGCGGTATAATGGCGCAAGCTCGGACAACTCACGATCGCCGATTACAACACCGGCGGCATGCGTTGAGCTGTGGCGCGGCAAACCCTCAAGCTTCATGGCAAGGTCAAACAAGCGCTTCACTTGCGCGTCGCGGCGATATTCTTCACGCAATTCTGCAACGCCCGACAGCGCGCGCTTCAAATCCCACGGATCAGCTGGAAGGTTTGGCACTTGCTTACAAAGCCGGTCCACTTGACCGTAACTCATCTGCAGAACGCGGCCAGTGTCGCGAAGAACAGCGCGCGCCTTCAATTTACCAAAGGTGATAATCTGCGCGACCTGGCGTGTGCCGTATTTTTTCTGCACATAACGGATGACCTCACCGCGCCGCGTTTCGCAGAAGTCGATATCGAAGTCCGGCATGGAAACACGGTCGGGGTTCAAAAACCGCTCGAACAGCAGACCAAGCTTGATGGGATCAAGGTCTGTAATCGTCAGCACCCATGCCACCAGCGAACCCGCACCGGAACCACGGCCTGGGCCGACCGCTATATCCTGTTCCTTTGCCCATTTGATGAAGTCCGCAACGATAAGGAAGTAGCCTGAGAAACCCATTGAGCAGATCACGTCAGCTTCGAACGTCAGCCGATCAAAATAGACCTGCCGCGTTGCTTCATCTACGATTCCTGCGGTTTCAAGGCGCTGTATCAACCCTAAACGCGCATCTTCGCGTAACTGAGCATCCTCTGCCTTGCGATCACCAGCCAAGCTTGGCAAAATCGGGTTTCGATATGGTGCCAACGCCGCGCAGCGCTGTGCGATAACAAGCGTGTTGGCCAGAGCCTCTGGCACATCGGCAAACAACGCGCCCATTTGCTTGCCCGTCTTGATCCATGTGTCACGGCTGCTTCTCCGCCGGTCCTGGCTTTCCACATATTCGCCATCGGAAATGCACAGCATTGCGTCATGAGCATCGAAGAAATCTGGCTCGGCAAAAAACGCGGGGTTTGTTGCAACCATTGGAATGTCACGTGCATAAGCGAGATCAATCAACGCCTCTTCAGCGGTTTCTTCGCGGCTATCGTTGCGGCGGCTTAATTCGATATATAACCGGTCCGGAAACAAGTCCTGCAAGCGGGAAAGATATTCACCCGCAGCATTTTTTTGGCCGTTACTCAGAAGCTGCGTGACTGCACCTTCTGCGCCGCCCGTAAGCGCAATCAGGCCGTTGGAAAATGAAGCAAGTTGCTCGAGCGTAACATGCGCGTCCAAATCTTCTGGGCGGTCAAGATGCGCCATGGATACCAGGCGACAGAGGTTATTATATCCGCTTTCGTCTTGCGCAAACAACGGCAGCCAGTCGCGGATAAATTTGCCGTCGCTAGTCGGCCGCCGGACACCAAGCAGCGCGCCAATGATAGGCTGTACGCCCTTTGACTTCGCGCCGTCCTGAAACGGCATAACACCATAAAGGCCGTTGCGGTCGCAGATAGCTATCGCTGGAAAACCAAGCTTTTTCGCAGCCTCGCCAATCGCCTTTGGCTCGATTGCGCCTTCCAACATGGTGTAAGCGGAAAACACGCGCAACGGGACAAACGGCACATAGGACATGACGCTATGTTAGATGACCCGTGGGATTCGACAATCCACCATTTGGGCTAATCTGTGGACAATCAGGCAGTCTGCGCCAACAGCTTTTCGATATCCTTGGCAAGCGCTTCGGGTTTCACTTGCGGGCCATGGCGGGCAA
>JBKBTH010000283.1:0-3240 GCA_046290915.1 Sphingorhabdus sp. | reverse complement strand
CCCAAACGATGCCTTGGCCAGCAAAGGCAGCATCGCCATGCAAAAGCACAGGCAGCACTTGTTCGTGCTTGCCAAGGTCGTCGCGCGCGGTCTGGTTCGCACGGACCTTGCCGAGCACCACTGGATTCACCGCTTCAAGATGCGATGGGTTGGGTACAAGGCTCATATGCACCTTGATACCGTCAAATTCGCGGTCAGTGCTGGTGCCGAGGTGATATTTCACATCGCCCGAACCGCCGACATCATCGGGGTTCGCGCTTCCGCCAGAAAACTCATGGAAGATGATACGGTACGGCTTTGCCATCACATTGGCCAAAACGTTGAGGCGACCGCGATGTGGCATGCCGTAAACGATCTCGCGCACGCCAAGTTGGCCGCCATATTTGATGACCGCTTCAAGTGCGGGAATCATCGATTCCCCGCCATCAAGGCCGAAGCGCTTCGTACCTACATATTTACGGCCAAGGAATTTTTCGTACTGCTCCGCCTCGATGACTTTGCCGAGGATGGCCTTCTTGCCTTCGGGCGTAAACTGGATGGCGGCGTCTTTGCCCTCCATCCGTTCTTGCAGAAACCGGCGTTCTTCAACGTCGGAAATGTGCATATATTCAAGACCAACAGGGCCGCAGTAATTGGCGCGAAGCGTATCAACGAGTTCACGCACGGTGGTCCATTCGAGACCAAGTGTTCCACCGACATAAACGCGCTTGTCGAGGTCCGCAGCGGAAAAGCCATGATATTCAGGGGTAAGGTCGGCGGGAATGTCCTGTTTGGAAAGCCCAAGCGGATCAAGGTTCGCCGCAAGATGCCCGCGCACGCGATAGGTGCGCACCAGCATCATCGCGCGAATGGAATCGCTTGCTGCTGCAACGGCGTCAGCCTCGGCCATGGGCTTGCCGGCAGCCTTAGCTGCGGCCTTGACCTCGACAGCCATCTGCGTCGGATCAAGCGATGCCGTCAGATCATCGGTGATGGACAAAGGCCAGTTCGAACGGGCCCAGCTTGGACCTTGCTCAGTTTCAAAATCTTGGTCTTCTAAGCCCATAAATTACCTCGTGTGCCCTGGCGAAGGCCGGGGTCCAACCTCAAACTAATGTCGCGTACAGATCAGCCCAGTCGGGGTTCATCTCTTCAATCTCACGCAACTTCCAAACGCGTTTCCAACTTTTCATCTGTACTTCGCGCCTCCGCGCATCGTGCAGATTTTCGAAATGCTGATACCAAACAAGAATTCTGCATTCATATTGTTTGGTAAAGCCGTCAATCAAACCGTTGCGATGCTGAAAGCTCCGCTGCTGCAAGTTACTTGTCACTCCAAGATAGATCGTGCCGTTTCTTTTGCTGGCCATGATGTAAACATACCCCGGCTGATCCATCTCTTAGTTTACTGCGTTCCCCAGCGAAGGCTGGGGCCCAGAACCTAAACAAAAATCGTTCCATTTCGGGCTGGACCCCGGCCTGCGCCGGGGAACACAAACTTCTGTTTTCCAGCGAAGGTTGGAATCGATTCCGCTTAAGAAACGTTGAAACTTCAACCCTTCAAAACCTCAACCAACGTTTTGCCGAGAAGCGATGGCGATGCCGACATGCGGATGCCCGCTGCTTCCATCGCTGCGATTTTGCTTTCGGCGTCGCCCTTGCCGCCCGATACGATTGCGCCGGCATGGCCCATGCGGCGTCCAGGAGGGGCCGAGCGCCCGGCGATGAAACCAGCCATTGGCTTTTTGCGGCCCTTCTTGGCTTCGTCGATCAGGAATTGTGCAGCTTCTTCTTCCGCGCTGCCGCCGATTTCGCCGATCATGATGATCGACTGGGTCGCATCGTCGGCAAGGAATAGCTCAAGGCAGTCGATAAAGTTGGTACCGTTGACAGGGTCACCGCCAATGCCAACCGCAGTGGTTTGGCCAAGGCCTTCGGCTGTGGTCTGGAACACGGCTTCATATGTCAGCGTGCCCGAACGTGAAACCACGCCGACTGAACCCGCCGAGAAGATGCTACCGGGCATGATGCCGATTTTGCATTCATTGGGTGTCAGAACCCCAGGGCAGTTCGGACCAATCAGGCGCGACTTCGAGCCGGATAATGCGCGCTTTACCTTCACCATGTCGAGCACCGGAATGCCCTCAGTGATGCAAACGATTAGCGGAATTTCGGCGTCAATCGCTTCTAGGATTGAGTCTGCGGCAAACGGAGGCGGAACGTACACAACGGACGCATCGGCGCCGGTTGCTTCTTTCGCCTCAAGGACGGTGTCAAACATCGGCAGTCCAATATGCGTTGTTCCGCCTTTGCCGGGGGTAACACCGCCAACCATCTGCGTGCCATAGGCCAACGCCTGCTCGGTATGGAATGTGCCGGTGGCACCAGTCATACCCTGCGTGATGACCTTAGTGTTTTTGTTGATGAGGATGCTCACATACGTCTCCTGAATTCGGGGTTTCGCTTAGTTAAGCGAGGAATCAATAGCCTTACATGCGACAAGCAGTTCTTTGACCGCATCGACGCTGACTGCGAGGTTACCCTTGGCTTCGTCATCAAGCGCGATTTCGACGACCTTTTCAACGCCGCCAGCGCCGATGACGACAGGCACACCGACATACAGACTGTCGACGCCATATTGGCCGGTCAGATGCACTGCGGCTGGAAGAACGCGTTTTTGGTCATTCAAATAAGCTTCGGCCATCGCGATGCCGCTTGTCGCGGGCGCATAGAAAGCAGAGCCAGTTTTGAGGAGGCCAACGATTTCGCCGCCGCCGCTGCGTGTGCGCTGAACGATTGCGTCAATGCGCTCCTGAGTCGACATTCCCATCGCGATGAGATCTGGAACGGGGATACCAGAAACGGTCGAATATTGAATGACGGGTACCATCGTGTCGCCATGGCCGCCAAGCACGAAGCTGGTGACGTCCTTCACCGACACATTGAATTCATCCGCGAGGAAGTGGCTGAAGCGTGCGGAGTCGAGAACGCCTGCCATGCCGACAACCATGTGGTGCGGCAGGCCAGAAAATTCACGCAATGCCCATACCATCGCGTCGAGCGGGTTGGTGATGCAGATGACGAATGCGTTTGGCGCATTTGCGGCAATGCCTTCGCCTACGGCCTTCATGACCTTCAGGTTGATGCCCAGCAAATCGTCTCGGCTCATGCCTGGCTTGCGCGCTACACCAGCGGTGACGATGATGACGTCGGCGCCGGCGATGTCGGCATAGTCATTAGTCCCCGTAATCTTGGCATCAA
>JBKBTH010000282.1:0-3256 GCA_046290915.1 Sphingorhabdus sp. | reverse complement strand
CAATATCGACGGCAAATCCGGCTTCGCCCATGTCGCTTCTTGCCAGACAGGCGGCGCAGAAGGCCCCGGTGCCAAAGTTGCCATCGGTTGGTCCGAACGCCCGCAGTCGCCTAAATGGGGCGGAGGACCCGTGCGCGGCATTATAGCCCCCGATGGTGCGCAGTTGATCAAGCTGGTATCGACGGACACCGTGCAGGGGCTGGACAGGCTCGCTCCACCATCGCCAAGTCAAATACCGAATAACCACCTGTTGTACGCAATCCAGTGGTTCATCTTTGCGGCGGCTGCGTCGATTATCTATATCCTCGCAGTGCGAAAGCGCTCCAAGACGCCTTGAACGTTCCAACCGATATCTATTTCTACATAGTCGCAAGCGCTGCCGTCATATTGGTAGGCCTTGCAAAGGGTGGCTTTGCAGGGCTTGGCGCGGCAGCAATGCCTATGCTCGCCCTGGTGATGGATCCTGTCGCTGGCGCCGGCATGTTGCTTCCGATCTTAATGGTTCAGGACATTGTCAGTGTTTGGGCATTCCGACGCAACTTTGATAAGCGCACTTTGTTGCTAACCTTGCCGGGCGCATTGGTTGGTATCTTTTTAGGGTGGTTTTTGGCGACAGCGATTAATGCAGATGCGGTCCGGGGCTTTGTCGGCGTAATTGCGCTGTCATTCGGGGTGTACCGTTTATTACCGCTCGTCGGCGCTCAACTCAAATTGGCAGGACCGGCCCCCGAATGGGTCGGTGTAATGATGGGCGGCGTTGCGGGCTTTACCAGTCAAATCGCGCACGCGGGCGGACCACCGTTTCAGATATGGGCCCTATCGCGCAATTTCCCGCATCTGGTGTTTGTGGGAACGTCGTCGATATTCTTTGCGATCATCAATTGGATGAAAGTGCCGGCTTATGCGGCACTCGGCCAATTCAACACGCAAAATATGACGCTGACCGCCATCTTCCTACCTTTGGCTGTTCTCAGCACAATGGCAGGCGTGAAGCTGGTCAAACGTGTGTCGCCCGAACGATTTAACATCATCATCCAGCTTTTGATGGTGGTGGTCGGCGCTGAGTTGATTCGCCAAGCCATCTGGTGACTGCGCCCTATTTGGGCGACAGCACCATAAGCATTTGACGACCTTCCATGCGCGGATGCGCCTCAACCTTTGCGGTCTCGGTGGTATCCGCCTGGACGCGTTGCAACAGATGCATACCCAATTGTTGATGGGCCAATTCACGACCGCGGAAGCGCAAGGTAATTTTCACCTTGTCACCTTCCTCGATGAATTCCGCAACCTTCTTCATCTTGACCATATAATCATGATCGTCAATGTTTGGTCGCATCTTAATTTCTTTAATTTCCTGCGTTTTCTGACTCTTACGCGCAAGGTTGGCCTTTTTCTGGGCCTCATATTTGAACTTGCCAATGTCTAAAAACTTACAGACTGGCGGATCAGCGTTCGGTGATACTTCAACCAGATCAAGACCAACTTCAGCAGCCTGCGCTATCGCTTCGCGGGTATACAGGACACCCAAATTTTCCCCGTCATCATCAATGACTCGTACTTTTTCGACTGTGATGAGATTATTGTAGCGCGGTCCACTTTTAACAGGTGGGGTCATTGCGCGCCGGGTCGGCGGGGTGGCGATAGTCGATACTCCTTATGATGTTATGCAGCGCCATTACAGCCAAATGGCTAACAGATAAAGGCCTTAGCACCGGATTATCCGCTTTTGTTACCGACAGTGGCCCTCGAGACACGGCCAAATGCCTACAACGGGCGGTCCTATCCAATTTTTTGCTGCCTAATCAATGATGCTCCAAGCCCCGTAGAATTGCGCAATGTCCGTTCATCGTGAATCCATCTACCGGCGCTATTTACGCAACATAATTACAAGTGTTAGATATCTTATCTCGCAATTTCGATATTTTATTAGGCGACAACATGGACCACAATATCAGCGGCTCGCTCTCGACGATGCCCGGCAGTCGCATCATTGATTTTGATAAGGCCGAAATCCGCACCGTAGCTTTCCGGGACAGCCTGTATCTTTGGGTCAGCGGGACGTTGCCCGGACCGAACCTCGAAGTTAGACTTGCGCCGCGTCATTACACGGATCGTCCCGACTATTGGGCTATCGAGGTCGCCGCCATGCGTCCGTCCGGTACGGGAGCTAACCCCATCGATACGCATGAACCGTTAATGTTTGAATGTGCGATCCCATTAATCGGTGTCTCGGGCGTACGGGGTATCACCGTAGTGGGCGCTAATCGTGTTCAGCGCATTAAGCTCACAGCGCATCAACTGGTGACAGAATCCTGATCGCGGTCACTTCCCGAGCACTGTGAGATCGTCGACAGTCAATATCTGGGGCAGTATCTTCGCGTCGCCATTCGGCGGAAAATAGAGATATAACGGAACACCAGAACGCCCATATTTCGCCAGGTAGCGCGTAATGTCAGCGTCTCTGCGCGTATAGTCGCCGACCATCACCGCGATCCCAGCCTTGCGAAATGCATTGCTGGTTTCTGTCCGGTCAATCGCCGCCTTTTCATTAACCTTGCAGGTCACGCACCAATCAGCGGTGAAATATAGAAACACTGGTTTGCCATCCGCGCGCAAAGCCGTGAGGCGCGCTTCGTTAAAGGCAATGCTGCCGTTTTTGGAAGCTTGCGCCACGGGCGCTTCCGCTACTTCGCCGATGGTCAACGCAGCAGCCATGGTTATTCCGAACAAGGCAATCACAACCCATTTATAGGGCGTGCCATTTCTCTGTTTTCTGCCAAGTTCCCATAGCCGCAAAAAAATGATGAGCGAAGCCGTGCCGCCGATGAGCAAGCCGCTGAACCCAGCGATTTGATATATCAGCCACAGCAATGCAAGCGACGTCAACGCCATGGGCAGGGCCATCCATTGCCGGAACCGCACCATCCACGCTCCGGGTCGCGGCATGCGTTTGCGCAGCGCCGGGATGAAAGCAATGGCGAGGAACGGTAAGGCGAGACCAAATCCAAGCCCTGCAAAAATCAACAATGCCAAACCCGTTGGCAGCAATAATGCTGCGCCCATTGCGGCGGCCATAAACGGGCCAGTGCACGGCGTAGCAACCACTGCGGCAAGCACGCCTGTCCAGAACGACCCAGCCAATCCACCCTTGCGCGTTAGTTTCTCGCCAGAGCCAATGCCGCCCACCTCAAATACGCCTATCAGATTTGCGGTGACCGCGACCATCAGCAACAAGAGGACCAAGACCACAGCGGGG
>JBKBTH010000281.1:0-3272 GCA_046290915.1 Sphingorhabdus sp. | reverse complement strand
CTCGATATTGTCGGAACATTATGGCTAAATGGCCTGCGCATGACCGTCGTTCCGTTGGTTGTCGCATTGGTTGTCACTGGCATAGTCAAAAGCGCGGAAGCCGCGCGGGCTGGGCCGATGGCGGCACGCACCATAAGCTGGATCGTCGTGATGATGTCCATTTCGGCTGCATTGGGCGCACTGTTGACACCATTGGTTTTATCTCTCTGGCCAATGCCCGCCGAGAGCGCTGCTGCCTTGCGGTCGGCTCTGACAACGACACCGGCGGTGGCGGATCAGCCTGCCTTGCGTGATTTTATTGTTGCGTTGGTTCCAACCAATCCGATTTCAGCGGCAGCCAATGACTCCATCTTGCCGCTTCTGATTTTCACTCTCGTCTTTGCCTTCGCGGTAACGCGCCTGGCACAAGAACCGCGCGCGCAAATGGCAGGATTTTTTAGCGCGCTTGCTGACGCTATGATCATCGTCATCGAATGGGTGCTGAAGCTTGCCCCCATCGGTGTCTTTGCATTGGCATTTGTCGTTGGTGCGCGGTCCGGCCTTGCGGCCTTGGGCGCGGTTGCACATTACATCGTCACGGTATCCATCGTCGGCATAATCGTGGGAGCATTCGCGTATCCCGTCGCGGTGTTTGCGGGCAAGGTTCGCTTCCGCGATTTTGCACGCCAGATTGCCCCGGTTCAGGCCTTTGCCGTTTCTACGCAATCGTCTTTGGCTAGCCTTCCGCTTATGTTGAAAAAGTCCGAGGCTTTGGGCGTTCGTGAATCCACCGCCGGATTAGTCTTGCCGATGGCAGTGGCCTTGTTACGTGTCACTGGCCCTGCAATGAACCTTGCCGTCGCGCTTTATGTTGCCAACTGGTTTGGCGTAAAGCTTGACGCGTTTGATTACGGCTTGGCTATCTTCATTGCCGCGCTCACCTCAATGGGTGCAGTAAGCTTGCCCGGCTCGGTAAGCTTCGTCACATCCATCGCACCCATATGTATTGCGCTTGGCATTCCTATTGAACCATTGGCGCTGCTAATCGCTGTCGAAACACTGCCCGATATCTTCCGCACGACAGGCAATGTGCAGATGGACGTCGCGCTTGCCACCGTCATTGAAGCCCCCGAAAAGGAAAAAGCCGATGCAATACCGCAGCCTAGGTAATGGCCTAAAGGTCTCCGCAATTGGTGTCGGTTGCATGCCGATGATCAAGGGCGGCAACATCACATATGGCGAAGATGCCGATCCAGATGAGGCGATCAAGACCATCCACCGAGCAATCGACATGGGCATTACCTTTTTCGACACTGCCCAAATTTATGGTCCCTTCCAGAATGAAGAACTCGTTGGCGAAGCGATCAAAGGCAAACGCGATGGCCTCGTCATCGCCAGCAAATTTGGTTTCAAATTTGACGGCGGAAATATCGTCGGCGTCGATGGTTCAGCGGCAAACGCGAAATCAGCCGTCGAAGGCACTTTGAAGCGCTTGGGCATAGACTGCCTAGACCTTTATTACCAACATCGCGTCGACCCTGCTGTGCCTATCGAAGAGACTGTTGGCGCCATGGCCGACTTGATCACTGAAGGAAAAATCAAGCATATCGGGCTGTCCGAAGCTGGTCCTGAGACATTGCGGCGCGCAGCGACAGTCGCGCCAATTTCTGCGTTGCAAAGCGAGTATTCGCTATGGGAGCGCGATATTGAAGACGAAATTCTGCCGACGTGCCGCGAACTTGGCATCGGTTTTGTGCCTTATTCCCCACTGGGTCGTGGATTCCTGACAGGTTCATTCCGTAACCTCGAAGAACTGCCCGATAATGATTGGCGACGGCAGGACCCTCGCTTTCAGGGTGATAATTTTGCCACCAACTTGGCCATCGTCGATGTCGTTGGCGAGATTGCGGCTAAGCACAACGCGTCGCATGCCCAAATCGCGCTTGCGTGGATATTGGCGCAAGGCACTGACATCGTTCCTATCCCGGGCTTCAAACGCCGCGTGACGATGGAGGATAGCGCCAAAGCTACCGACATTGTGCTGGATGCTGACGACCTTGGTACGCTGGATTTAGCAGCACCGCGCGGCGGGACAGCAGGTCCGCGCTATGGTGAACGCGGTATGCGGATGGTTCGGCTTTAAAAGCTGAACCACCGAAACAAGCCGGCACCTGCCACATTCCAATATGGGTGTGCCCAAGTCGCGGCGACCCAAAGTAAAATGCCCGCAATCCATGGGCCGATCCCCACCTTGAACAAGGCAACCGGGCTAACAGCGAAATGCGTCCTGCGCAGCCACGCGTCCCATTCGACACCCATCAGCTTGCGCTTCTTTATTTCCTGCGCCTTGGAGCCGACCAACGCGAGGAAAACCAAGCTTCCCGCAAAAATGAAATTGTCGATCCGCGGCGCAACCAAAATATGCGCAATTCCCCAAAACGCAAAACCCCACATCATTGGGTGACGGGTCGCCTTAAAAACGCCAAAGGGTGTTTGCCCAGCCATAGCATCGGGCGCGCCCGGTAGAGATGGGTTCCGAATAAATGATCCGGAAAACAACACTGCCGCGACCAAAGTCAGTAAGCTTGAGACAATCCAAACGGCGTCACCCGCTGGCCAAAGCCCCTCACCCTTTGGTGCACGCCCAAATTCAAAGAGCATCCAGCCAAATGTTGCAAGCGATACAAGCGAATAAAGCCCTATAAATCCGTTTGAACGAAATCTCCAGACCATATGCGCCCGCCACGGATGCGACATGAGGAAATGGGTGCCGACAAACAATATGGAGGCAGCAGCCAGTAACAGGTAATCGCTCAAAACGTCTACTCCCGCCCCCGGATATGCTCGCTCAATAGCAGATCATTGCTTCAACGGTCATATGCCTTTGGCAAATCGCCCTCTGTTGGCCGCGCGTAGCGGTCACGCAGTCGATTTTGGCGGTTGTTTAGCGGCTGTTCGACACCATCGATGATTACCGTGGTAGCTGCAGTGGACAATTCGAGAGGATCACCATCCCAAATAACCACGTCCGCTGCTTTGCCCGCTTTCAAGCTACCCAATCTGTCGCCCACTCCCATGATATCGGCAGGAACCGAGCTGATAGCGGCAAACGCCTCATCCCACGTCAAACCGGTCGCGCCGGGTACGCGTTCAAGGCTCACAATATTACCCGCATATTGCGTAGTATATCGCAATTGGTGAGAGTCGCGGTCATTGATCATGCCGATGGCAACCTGCACGCCAGCGTCTTTCATCCGACCGATATTGCTTTGCGTTGCACCCAACATTTCAAA
>JBKBTH010000280.1:0-3292 GCA_046290915.1 Sphingorhabdus sp. | reverse complement strand
GAACTTGGTGAAGTTCCATTTGATGCCGCGTGAACCCAATAGTCCAGCTTGTTGCTGCTTGAGATAATGCCAAAGCGGATCTTCATTGTCGCCATTGACGTCAACTTTTGACGCCAGAGGAAATGACACATCATAGGTCAGTGAGCAGAAATTCTTGATTTCATCCTCGTCACCAGGCTCCTGTGCGCCAAACTGATTGCACGGGAATGCCAATATCTCGAGCCCCTGATCCTTATACTGCCGATACAGCGCCTCCAGGCCCTTATACTGGGGGGTAAAGCCACATTTAGATGCGGTATTTACCACCAGCAGGACCTTGCCGGCATGCGCCGCCATAGCTTCGTTCGCGCCGCCGGGCATTTTTACCGAAAAATCATAAACTGACATCAATTTGTCCCTTAGCTTAAGCTAATCTTCCATCCTGCAGCCGCACGACGCGGTCCATCTTGCCGGCAAGACGCTCATTATGTGTCGCAACAATCGCGGATGAGCCTTGCTCGCGTACCAATGCCATGAACTCGCCCAACACAACGTCGGCGGTGTGTTCGTCCAGATTACCTGTCGGTTCGTCCGCCAGTATGAGTTTCGGGCGGTTCGCAAGCGCACGCGCGACGGCAACCCGTTGCTGCTCACCACCAGACAATTTCGATGGCCGGTGGTGTAACCGCTCAGCTAGCCCAAGCTGCGTAAGCAAATGGGTCGCACGCTCCAACGCATCTTCGGGCGTTGCGTCGGCAATCAATTGCGGAAGGACGACATTCTCAAGCGCATCGAAGTCGGGTAGCAAATGGTGAAATTGGTAAACGAACCCAAGCTTTTGCCGACGGATCTCGGTCTGGCGATCAACGCTTGCTGCACTGACCTCTTCGCCGTCCAGCTTGATCGAACCCGAAAAGCCGCCCTCAAGCAAACCGACGGCCTGAAGCATTGTTGATTTTCCGGAACCCGAAGGACCAAGCAGCGCCACAAGCTCGCCTTTTCCGACAACAAGGTCGACACCGCGCAGCACTTCAATAGTGACGTCGCCCTGAACGAACTTGCGGCGGACATCGATAAGTTCCACGATATTATTCATAGCGCAACACCTGAACTGGGTCGGTACTCGCGGCTTTTAGAGCCGGGTACAAGGTTGCAAGGAAGCTGAAAAGCAAGGCAAGCCCGCAAATCGCCATCACTTCGACAGGGTCCGTTCGCGATGGCAGCTCGGTAAGGAAACGGATGGATGGATCCCACAAATTCTGCCCCGTCACAAATTGGATGAAGTTGACCACCGACTGCCGGAAATAGAGGAATATCGCGCCCAGGATTAGGCCAAGCACAATACCCGATGACCCAATTAGCAAGCCCACTGTCATGAATATCCGCAACAGCGATTTGCGCGATGCGCCCATGGTCCGCAAAATCGCGATATCGCGCGTTTTCGCCCGCACGAGCATTATCAACGATGACAAGATATTGAACACCGCGACCAAAACGATGATCGACAGCACAACAAACATTGCAACGCGCTCAACCGCCAACGCCTCAAACAATGATGCGTTCATGCTTTTCCAGTCAACAATGAGACCTTTGTTTTCGAGTTTAGGCAAAAGCGGCGCAAGAATCTCGTTCACCTTGTCCGGGTTTTCAGTCTTGATCTCGATCATGCCAACTTCGTCACCCAACAACATGAGCACCTGCGCCCGTTCGATTGGCATGATAACGAACGCCTTGTCATAATCATAAACGCCAACTTCAAAGATGGCGGACACTTCATAAGAAATTTCGCGCGGCACGGTCCCAAAGGGTGTGGTCCGTCCAGCAGGGTTAATAATCGTGATGCTTTGCCCGACCTGAACCCCCAAATTCTGGGCAAGGCGCGAGCCGATGGCGACCCTATCTTCGGTCGCGCTTAACGCTCTTAAGCTCCCGGCGACCGTTTTCCCCTTCAGCGTCTCATTCTTCAAAATATCATTTACCGACATTCCGCGCGCCAAAATCGCTTCGACCCTGCCATTAAAGGTGGTGAGCAGCGGTTGCTCGATCAATGCAGTGGCGTCGGTGACGCCAGGGGTGCTCTCGACGTCACGCAGTATCTGACGCCAATCCTGAAGACGTCCGCCATAGCCCTGAACGACAGCATGTCCGTTCAAGCCGACAATCTTGTCGAACAGCTCTGCGCGAAAACCATTCATAACGCTCATGACGATGATGAGGGCTGCCACGCCCAGCGCAACCGCTACGAGGCTGATGCTTGCCACGAGGAAAATGAACCCTTCGCCCTTGCCCGGAAGCAGATATCGGCGCGCTACCATGCGTTCATATCGCGACAATATCATGTGCGGTCACTCGTCAATGTTTTCGGCATATCGGGTTCTTAGGTTCCACCATAAGGACTGGCAAGCATTGTTGCAGTGGAGCAACAGCCTTTGAAAAAGCGTCAGTCGGAGTCTGGTTCCAATTGCAAAGCCAACCGCAAAGGAAGATGACGTCATGGAATTCGTCGAGAGCCTGTATGGGCCGATGGTTCAGGGGGAAAAATCAGACCCGCCGGTGGGGACCGGCAGAGGACTGAAACTACGCGCTATCAAAGCTGCAGAGTGAGGCCGTTCGGATATATCCGGGCGGCCTTGTTTTTTGCAGCCCTATTTTCGATGCATTTTTTCATCTTGCAATTTTGCGGGAACTTCCCATCTCCACATCTGGAGGCCGAAAGGCTCCAAAACGACATAGCTGGCCGCTGCATTTGCGGGGTTAGCATAAACCAAATTGCTTGATGGAGAATTTGATATGCAACGTTTTGATTTTACACCTTATCGTCGGAATACTGTCGGTTTTGACCGGTTGTTCGAATTGCTCGAAAATACCGGGCGCGCAGCGACAAACGAAAATTATCCGCCCTTCAATATCGAGCGCACTGGCGAAAATGACTATCAAGTCACTGTGGCGGTTGCAGGATTTAAATCCGAGGAAATCGACATTGTTGCGCAGCAGAACCTGTTAATCGTGACTGGTAGCAAACAAGCCGAAAGCAACGACAACCGCGACTTCCTGCACATGGGTATCGCAAGCCGCAATTTTGAACGCCGTTTTCAACTCGCCGACCACATTCATGTGACCGATGCTGATATGGCGGATGGCCTTTTGATTATCACCCTAGTGCGTGAAGTGCCGGAGGCATTGAAGCCCCGCAAAATCGCTATCGGCGGAAAACCGACAGCAACTGTCATCGATCATGAAACAAACACAAAGAAAAAAGGCACAAACGCCGGCTAAACACATGTGGGGCGGTCGATTACTCGTCCGCCCCTTC
>JBKBTH010000279.1:0-3294 GCA_046290915.1 Sphingorhabdus sp. | reverse complement strand
AATTGCGGCCCCCAAAAGTTCACATAAAACATGCGCCGAAGTGAAAAGCCTTGTCAAGAAAAGCGATGTAAACGAGCGATGCGCTTCGATGAAAGCTGCTTATCAGTCAGCCGTCACCCTGAACGCGTTTCAGGGTCTTACTTTCAAAGTCTCAAAGTAAGATGCTGGAACGAAGTCACCGAAGGTGAAACATGTTCAGCATGACGACAGCTGAGCAGCACTTAAGCTCTAATTTTCTACTGAACAGTAATCGTCACCGCACGGCGGTTTTGCGCCCAGGCTTGTTCATCAGAACCCAAGGCCGATGGGCGTTCCTTGCCATAGCTAACGGTCTCGATTCGGCTTGCGTCGACGCCGATTGAGGTCAGATAGTTTTTAGCCGAATTGGCGCGGCGTTCGCCAAGCGCGAGGTTATAATCGCGTGTCCCGCGTTCGTCGGCATGACCTTCAACGGTGATGCGGGCATTGGGATAGCGGGCAAGCCATTGTGCCTGGCGCTGCAACGTTGCCTGATCTTCCACGTCGACGTTAAAACGGTCGGTGTCGAACAAGATACGGTCACCATATTGGCCAATTTGCTGAAGGAAGTCTTCCTGGCTGCCAGGTACGATCTGACCCGATCCAGCATTTGGATCCGTTGGGGTTTGGCCATAATCGGTGCCCTCGGCAGCCGGTGGCAGTTCTTCGACCTTTTTCTTGCCGCAGCCTGCAATGAGCGCGGTCGATACCAGCAATATGGCGGCCATCTTGATCGTATTGGTTTTCATGGTCTTCTCCTTCGACTTGCCCCGCATTTGGTTATGCGAAAATTATATCAGAAATGTGATTTAAACGCACTCACGGCAACACAGGTCCCCATGCAGGATCTGATCCGTCGACAGGCGTTGGCAGCTGGCGCTCGTTTGAACCGGTCAAGTCGACCTGCCAGATGCTGGTCTTGCCGCTGCCCTTCGCCGTGCGGAAGAATTGGATGACTCGGCCGTTCGGCGCCCAGGTTGGAGCCTCGTCCTGCCAACTGTCGGTCAACAGCCGCTCGCCCGAACCATCGGGGCGCATCGTGCCAACGCGGAAGTCGCCAGCAATGCGGGTATAAGCAATGAGGTCCGCCCGCGGACTCCATTCCGGGGTCGCATAACGGCCCGAACCAAAGCTGATCCGCCGTTGGTTGGACCCATCTGCGTTCATCACATAAATCTGCTGGCTGCCCGACCGGTCGCTTTCGAACACAACTTGGCGTCCATCGGGCGAGAAGCTTCCGCCGACGTCGATGCTCGGTGATGTCGTTAGCTTCACAGGTGTACCGCTTCCGCTGGCCGAAATCTTGTAGATGTCGGTGTTGCCCGCGACCGCCATCGAATATAAAATGGTTTGGCCATCGGGGGACCAGCGTGGAGCAAAGGTCGGATTGCGCGATTGCGTAATCAATCGCTGCCGGCCGGCGTCGATATCATAAACATAGATCCGCGGATTGCCGTCGACATAGGACAGGTACAGGATCGATTTATAGTTTGGCGAGAAACGCGGCGTCAGCGCCGTTGACTGGCCATTGGTTATGAATCGGTGGTTCGCGCCATCTGAATCCATAATCGCTAGCCGTTTGACGCGTTTTCCCTTGGGGCCAGTCTCGGCGATGTACGCAATGCGGCTATCAAAGAACGGCAGTTCGCCGGTCAGTTTCGAATAGATCGCATCGGCGCATTTATGCGCGGCCCGCCGCCATTCACGCGGTGGCACGTTGAAGCCAAGTCGCGTCGTTTCATTGCCGAAGCCGACGTCATACAGATAGCAGCCAACGGTAAGATTGCCGTCGCCGCCAACACGGACGAAACCCTGAACGAGCTGCTCGACCGTGCGGCCTTTCCAATAATCAAATTGCGGCGCCGTGACCTCGGGCAAAGTGATTGCGCGCAGGCCATTGGGGCCTTGCGTTTCAAACACACCTGATGCGCGCAAGTCGGACGAGATAACTTCAGCGATCTGGCGGCCAAGCGCAGCGCTGTTTCCGGCGGGCGTATCGGCTGGCGCAGGTGCCACAAGTGCTGGCACTGCGATGGAACGCGTCTTGGACGTGTCGAATTCGACCAGCTCTGGCTCATCGGTGGCAGGGGCAGGGGGCGGGGTCTGCGCCATGACGCTTTGACCGCCGACAATCAGAAGCAGGAAAGAAGCGAGCTTCCGGTAAAATGAGAAGGAGGTCATAGGGTTCATTCCTTTATCCCGTGGCGCGCAAACGAAGCGCGTGGGTTTTCCAGACGTCATGATATTCAGGGTCAAGCCCGTCATAGGGGGATGCAGCACGCACGGCCTGCAAGATGCAATCTTTTAACGGCCCAGCCTGCGGTTGGTTGCTGTCGGACACACCGATCTGTTTGTCAAAACGCACAGACGTTAGCTTGCCCGATGGTTCAAGACTGAGCGTAACGAATGTCTCGATTTTGTTGATGTCGATACCCGACGGTGCGCATGCGCGAACACGGCTGCGGATTTGGCCAGCGATGCTGACGCCAACCGACCGGCGCACTTCAGACGCAGACTTGGTGGCAGGCGTGCCGACGGCTTTGCCTGCGCCATGTGCCTTGCTAATATTGTTGATGCTGTCTTCGAAGTTCCGCCCGAGCCCGCCGGGCTTGGCTGGCGTTGTGCCCTTGCCGCTGGGGGCTGCTGCCTTGACCGTTTTTGGGGTCGCCGCAGCAGTCTTCACGGGACGCGGCGTGGCTTTTGCCGGCGGTTGCTTCACGGGCTCTTTCTTGGCCGCAACCTTTGCAACAGGCGGCGCGGCGTCGGGCTTCGTCGGCTTCTGCACTGGCTTGGCTTGCGGTTTGTCCACCGGCTTTTCAATTTGCATCACCGGTGTTGGCGCAGGTGGCGGCTCGCTTGGTGCAGTGTCGCCAGCGGCTGGCGGTGCAGACTCTTCCTGAATGGCATCGGGCGCTGTCGAGACCTCAGCGATTTCTCCCACGAGCGAGACTGAGATTGATTCCTGCTTTTTCACTGATTCCGAAGATGCCAGAAGGCCCAGGCCAAACGCGCCCAGCAATAGGACATGGCCGCCAATCGCAGCGCCCAGTCCGACTTTCTCCACCCGATCCATCGCCATATCGTTAGTTTTCGCCAGATGAACCAGTGGTGACCAAGCTCACGCTGTTTAGTCCCGCGCGGTTCAGTTCGCCCATCACCCGCATCATTTGGCCGTAGCTGATTGACGTATCACCGCGCAGCATGATCTGTCGCGGCTTTGCTGCATCTTGTGACCCGGCAATTTCTTCGAGCCGCGCTGGCAGTTCGCTCGGCGCC
>JBKBTH010000278.1:0-3300 GCA_046290915.1 Sphingorhabdus sp. | reverse complement strand
GCAGGATATTTTGGAGCAGTTTTACCGAAATGACCGGTACAATCTGATATTTGCGCCGCATGTCATGTTGTTCGCACGGCCATGGACGGTCACGATCGACAAACTGTCGGTCGCTTATGCGAAAAAGCCTGCACAGCGTTATTTTGATGCCCCGCATATGGTGATGGATCTCGGCTCGCCCGCATGTTCCGATATGACATATACGAACGCGGCTGACCTCTATCTGGGCGACGTAAGCAGCCAGGTATATGAATTCCTATACCGCCCTCGCCCATGCCTGTTTCTCGATGCCCATGAAACCGCATGGCAAGGCGACCCTAATTACCGCCATTGGACAACTGGGCCTGTCAAAACCGACGCCAGCGATATCATCGCTGCAATTGATGACGCCTTCGCCGCGCAAGATGCATTTCGCGACGCGCAACGCGCAGTCCTTGCCGACAGCTTTTCTGTGACAGAGGAGCCTGCATCATCGCGGGCTGCAGCGGCGATCATCGATTATCTGGACAGCGCCGTTGGCTGACGAAGCGACGCCACGCCCCAGCGCCACGCAGGCGCCGCTTCGCCGCATCGCGGGCAATATGGGCCGGCTGCTGTCCGGTAAGGCCGCAGCAGGGATCATCAGCCTTGGCTCCATCGCCATTGCTGCCCGCACACTGGGTGTCGAACAATATGGCGTGCTGAACCTTGTGCATGGTTTTGCGACACTCATGGGTGGGACAATCGCGTTTTCAGGCTTTCACGGCATGGTGCGTTATGGCGCAGAGGCGCTTAACCGTGGAGCGCATGCCCAGTTCAGAAATCTGGTGCTGTTGCTTGCGCTCATTGAGCTGGGCATGGCGGCGGTTGCGATTGCTTTGGCGATGTTGCTGGTGCCGTGGATCGGCGAATCATTGGGGTGGAGTGACCAGGCGATCCAGTTTGGCGGCTTATATTGCTTTGCCATTCTGGCGACGGTGCGCGCCACGCCGCAGGGGCTGCTTCAGCTAGCGGAACGCTTTGACCTTATCGGTTTGCACCCAATTATCATGCCGCTTGTCCGGCTGGCTGGCGCGGTGGCGATTTATTTCAATGGCGGCGGCTTAAGCGCTTTCCTTTGGGTCTGGCTGGCAGCTGCTATTGCAGAGGGCGTTTCCATGTGGGTCTTGTGCTGGATCGGGACCCGGCATTTGGCAATCAATGCTGACGGGCGGCCAACGTTAAAAGGGACAAGGCGGGATAACCCCGGAATTGTGCGCTTTATTGCGACGACCAACCTCGACCTCACGCTGCGCGATATAGCGCCAAAGGCAACGCCGTTGATTGTCGGCTGGATGCTTGGCCCAGCTGCGGCGGGACTGTTCGCGCTTGCGCAAAGAGCCAGTGCTATTCTCATTCAACCAGCACAGATGTTGGGCGAAGCTGCTTATCCGGTTGTCACACGTTTGCTTATCAGCGGTGAGGATAAGGCAGCAGGCAAAGCCGTGCGCCGGTCAGCATTGTTTGCGACGGTGACCGCACTCGTGGCAGCCAGCATCATGTGCCTATTCGCTGACAAGGTGCTTGTCCTGCTTGGTGGAGCTAGTTTTGCTGGTGGTGCCATTCTGCTAATCCTGGTTGTGCTTGGGCGCGCGATGATTGCCGGAATGCCGATGTTGTCCGCCGCTCTCACCGCGCAGGGCAAGCCGTGGGTCAGCGCGCGGGCCAATCTGGCCAGCAATGTCGGTATGTTGCCACTGCTGCCGCTGATGATCTGGTGGCTTGGCCTGAACGGCGCTGGCGTGCATGGTATGTTGCAAAGCCTAGTGCTCGTCAGCTTGCTGTTATGGAGTTATCGCCGATCCTTTCTTGCACCACGGACCGGGATATGATTACGCGCCCATGAAGATGGCGGGGGGGAATGAAATGACGAACGGTGATTTTTTGATCAAGCAGCTAAAAAAGGCTGTGTTTCTTCCATATGCGAAACTGCGCGCCAGTCTCGGCGGCGAAGGCACTGGTTTTAGCCGTTCAAGCTACGGCGTGTTGATGAAAACAAACTGGCGCGACCGCACGTTCATTTATTGTCGTTTTGCCGTATATGGCCATGGCCTGTCGGATTATCTGAAAAACCTGAAACAGCCATTCATGTTTCTGGATATCGGCGCAAACCAAGGCCTCTATAGCTTGATTGCAGGGCAGAACCCCCATTGTACGGCTGCTATCGCGCTTGAGCCTGTGCCCGATACCTTCGCCCGCCTGACCGACAATATTCGGGCCAACAAGTTGGAAGGCAAAGTGCAGGCAGTCCAAGCGGCGCTGTCAGATAAGGAAGGAACGGCAAAGATCGTCTTTGATGCCACCCATAGCGGGCTTGCATCCTTGCGTAGCGACGGTCCGGACGGCTTCGACATTCAAACGATAAACATGGCAGCGTTCGACAATATGTTGGGCGAGCCCGACATGCTGGTCATCAAGGTAGACGTTGAGGGCCATGAGGCCGCGGTGATGGCCGAGCTTGTTAAGTCGCGCTTCCTGTCGCGCATCCAATCGGTGTTTTACGAAGTCGACGCCAAATGGAGCGATGCCGATAGCCTGCGCACCATTTTAGAAAGCGGCGGCTTCCGCAATTTCACCACCGTCGGTCGCGGGAAACATTACGACGTTCTGGCAACGCGCGACTGAACAGGGCGCTGGCCGCGCGTCAATGCGCTTTGATGAAATTTGTGACATCGGCGATGACGGGCGCCTTGTTTCGAAATGGTCGTGCCACCGCCATGATGATGTCGGCATGGTCAACATCTGGATATATTTTAAGCTGCTGCTTTCCGCCGAGCGTTGCGATGCGTTCGGATAGTATCTTGCTGTTACGCGGTTTGACGACAGTGTCCTTGTCGCCGGTCAGCAACAACAACGGCGGAGCATCGGCACGGGCATATGTAATGGGCTGAGTCTCAGTTAACTCGGGCCATTGGCCAAGGGCAATTTTCGATGAGTCCGTCGTAAGCGGCAGGAAATCATAGGGGCCAGCGAGCCCGATTACGCCTTTAATGACAGCCGCATCAATACCTTGAGTCTTTAAATATCGCGGATCGAGCGCCGCCATCATCGCGATATGCGCGCCAGCACTGTGTCCCATGAGGAAGATGCGGTCTTTATTGCCCTGATGCTTGCCAATATTGGCGTGCACCCACGCTATGGCCGCCGCCGTGTCATCGACGAATGCGGGAAAGCGAACCGCAGGCGATTTGCGATAATCGGCAATCACTGTAACAAAACCACGCGATGCAAAGGCGCGACCCAAAAAGCCATAGCCTTCGCGCTCGCCATCACGCCAAGCGC
>JBKBTH010000277.1:0-3301 GCA_046290915.1 Sphingorhabdus sp. | reverse complement strand
CTTCATCCGCGCCGAGACCATGGCCTATGACGACTATGTCCAATATAATGGCGAAGCCGGCGCGAAAGAAGCGGGCAAATGGCGTTCGGAGGGCAAGGAATATCTCGTCAAAGACGGCGATATCCTGTTGTTCCGTTTTAACGTTTAACGCGCCAGCGGCACATCGAACGCCGCAATAATCGGACATGGCCCCACATCGCTGGCGGCGCATTCCGTAGCCAGATTCTCCAAAACGGTGCGGGCCTGGGCCAATTCGGCGATCTTTACATCGAGCTCGGCTATCCGCTGATACGCTAACTTCCGAACGCTTCGCCGGTCGCTGCTGGCGTCCAGCCGCAAGAGCTCAGCGATCTCGTTTAGCTTGAAACCTGCTTTCTGCGCGGTGCGGATGAAACGAAGTCGCTTCAGGTCGGTTTCATCATAATAATGTACGCCCTTGCGAAGACCCGGCTGGCGAGGCGGCTTGGGCATGAGGTTCGACCGCTGATAAAAACGCACGGTTTCAATGCCCGTCCCGGCGGCAAAGGCGAGTTTGGATATCGTATATGCGCTCATGCTTGACTCCGTACCATAGTACGGATGCTACATGAAGCGCATATACCCAATGAAAGATAGCATGATGGCCAAAACCGATTCGAAAACCGCCGACATTCACCGCATGGTGATGCCAAGCCATATTTGCCCTTATGGCCTGAAAGCGCGGCATTTGCTCAAGCGAAAAGGCTATAAGATCAACGACCACTGGCTTGAAACCCGCGAGCAAACCGATGCGTTTAAAGCCAAGCATGACGTCAAAACCACGCCGCAGATCTTCATCGATGGCACACGGATTGGCGGTTATGACGACTTGCGCCGCCATTTTGGGCTTCGGGTTCCGGTCGAAGGCGAAACCAGTTACCGGCCTGTCATCGCTTTGTTTGCGATGACCGCGTTCATTGCAATGTCGGCGAGCTATGCCACGATGGGATCGCCATTTACCGAACATGCGGCAATGTGGTTCATATCGTTTAGCATGTGTGTGCTGGCGCTGCTCAAGCTTCAGGATATCGACAAGTTCGCGACGATGTTCCTGAATTACGACCTGCTCGCCAAGCGCTGGGTGCCCTATGGCTATATTTACCCGTTCGCCGAGGGGCTGGCAGGCGTGCTGATGACTGCAGGAATACTGAACTGGGTTTCGATCCCGCTTGCCCTGTTCATCGGCAGCATTGGAGCGGTTTCGGTCTTCAAGGCGGTCTATATCGACAAGCGCGAGCTGAAGTGCGCCTGCGTCGGTGGCGGGAGCAATGTTCCGCTGGGCTTTATTTCATTGGCCGAAAATCTCGGGATGATCGGCATGGCAATCTGGATGCTCGTTCGAGCCGGAGCAGTGTGATCGTGAAATTCGATATTCAGATATGACCGTAACAATGCTAGGCTATCGCGATGTTTCGTAACCTGTTCCTTGCGATATTCCTGTTTGCACTGGCCCTGCCCGCGCTTGCGGTGCCCGCTGCGCCAGTTGCAGCGTCGCAAGCAATGGCTGCGGATTGCCACGGTATGCCGATGGATACACAGGAAGATGGTACCGAGGAACATGGCAAAGGCGTGCGGCTTCATGGTTGCATCGGCTGTATTGCGCCTCTTTCGCCGGGATTTGCGGTATTTCAGTCGGCGTCATTACCGCCCATGACGCAAAGCGCCGTGCTCGATGAACTTTTGGGCACCATTGCAAGGCCGACGATTCCCCCTCCGCGAAGCTGAGATTTGAACGACCAATATTGTCATTCAATCTACAGGAATAATTACATGAAAATGCCGATTTTATGGGTGAGTGCCAGCGCGCTTGCCCTTCACGCCGTGCCTGCCGTTGCGCAGGATCACAGCCAGATGGACCATTCCCAGCATCAAACCGCGCCTGCGCCAAAAGCGGACCCCGTTGACCATTCCAAGATGGACCATTCAAAGATGGGTCATGACATGGCGGCGACGTCTGCAAACACCGCTGGCAAGCCTGCCGAAGGCTCCGGCACTTCGCGCCTGCCCGGCAACGAAGGCGGCATGCATGGAGTTCACTTGGCCATTGCCAAGGACTGGATGGTCATGGCGCATGGCTATGCTTGGGGGGTGTATACGAACCAGTCGGGGCAACGTGGTGACGACAAGACCTATGTCCAGTCGATGGCTATGCTGACCGCCGAACGCCAGTTTGATGGCGGGCGGTTCCAGTTCAAATCGATGTTGAGCCTTGAGCCTGTGATGTCCAATCGAGGCTATCCCAATCTGTTCGCGACCGGCGAAACGGCGGGTGGTGAACCATTAGTTGACCGGCAGCATCCGCATGACTTGTTTATGGAACTTGCCGCGCGGGTCGATTTCGACATTGCGCAGGACGCCAGCCTGTTCCTGTACGGCGGTCCGGTCGGCGAACCCGCTTTGGGGCCAAGCGCGTTCATGCACCGCGGCTCGGCCAAGCTTAACCCTGAGGCACCGATCACCCACCACTGGTTCGACAGCAGTCACATCACTTATGGCGTGGCGACGGCAGGCATATCGACGCAGCAGTTTCAGCTGGAAGGTTCAGTCTTCACCGGACGCGAACCTGACGAAGACCGTTGGGATATTGAAAAGCCACGTTTCGACAGCTGGTCAGTGCGCGCGACATTCAACCCTTCGCCGGAATGGGCATTGCAAGTCAGCCATGGCTTTTTGAAGCAGCCTGAATTCACGATCCACCCCGACGAGAACGAGCATCGTACAACCGCAAGCGCGCATTATGCCAATGCCAATGGCAATGGCTTGACGGCGACTGCTGCGTTCTCGGCCAAAAAACGCGATCCCGGCCCAACGCTGACCGCCTATTTGCTTGAAGCGAATTGGGACATTGACGACCATCACACGGTCTTTGGCCGCTTTGAAAATGTCAAAAATGACGAGCTGTTTCCGGACCATGACGACCCGCTGCACGAAATTCCGTTCCGCGTTAGCAAGTTCCAGGCAGGCTATGCCTATCGCCTGCCGCTCACCGGTCCGCTGAACCTCGCATTTGGCGGTACGGTCTCGACTTACGCGAAGCCCGATGCGCTGGATGCGGCCTACGGCAAGAACCCTATGGGCTTCACGCTGTTCGCAAAGCTCTCATTGGGGCATTGATCTTATAATCCTCCCCATCGACCTGCGATGGGGAGGAATTACTCCGTTTACTCTGCGTCGGGGTCTTTGACCTTAAATGGATCAGTGACTGCTGGCTGCACGGGCAGCGGCTGGCGTGGTAATGTCTTGGCACTGTTAGCCGACTGCCAGAGCATTCCGGCCATCACCA
>JBKBTH010000276.1:0-3304 GCA_046290915.1 Sphingorhabdus sp. | reverse complement strand
CGAGTGTAGATTGATAATCGGCATCGCCAATCCGGCGCGCCATTGCGTCGTGCAGCGCGGCCATGTCGCCGGGCAAATGCATCGCGCTCGTATCAATCAACGCGTCAAGATATCGGCTCTGCCGGCCAAGATCGTCCGCTAGCGTCGGCGCATAGCTCAATATATTGGCGACCAGTTGCAACAGTCCGGGTCGCGCCTCCAGCAAACGAAAGACGTTGATCGCGCTGGGGATCGCCTCGATCATGTTTTCGAAACGCGCGATGGCGCGGTCGGAATCGGGTGCCAGCGCCAATGCTTTCATGATCGCGGGCAGGACGGCTTCAAATGCGTCGCGCGCGGACGCGCTGCGGATGGCGCGAATCTTGCCGCTGCGCCACCGCTTTATGCGCTGCATGATGGCGGCCGGGTCGGCATAGCCCAAGTCGGTCAATTGTTCTTCAAGCGGCAGGCCTTCGTCGGCCATGCGCGGCCCTACGCTGCCACCTGCGTCCACCATCCGGTCATAAATGGCGGCGACTTGCGCAGTGATGGGGCGGATCGCGTCAATCAGCGCGTCTGCGTCCGCCAGCCCATGCAAACGCGCGACGGCATCGGCGGTTTCGGGGTTCTGCGGTATCTCGTGCGTCTGCCGGTCGCTGTGCATTTGCAGACGATGTTCGAACGTCCGCAACTGTTCATAGGCGGATGACAAGGTGTCCGCCTCTTGGGGGCTAATCGGACCAGCCGTCGCCAGCCGTTGCAGCGCCTCGCGGGTATCGGGCACGCGCAGCACGGGATCGCGTCCGCCATGAATCAGCTGGTGCGCCTGCGCGAAAAATTCGCATTCGCGGATCCCGCCATGGCCACGCTTCAGGTCGAACCCAAGCCCCATTTTCTGGCCCTTGGCATAATGATCGCGGATTTGCGCCGTCATCGCAGTGATGTTTTTCAACTGACCGAAATCGAGCGACTTGCGCCAGATAAACGGCTGGATCGCGCTTAGGAAATAATCACCCAGCGCGCGGTCGCCTGCGCAGACCCGCGACCGGATGAATGCAGCTTGCTCCCACGCCAGCGCGCTCGATTCATAATAGCCAATGGCGGCCTCGACCGGCAGGACGATGGGGCTGACCTCAGGCGATGGACGAAGCCGCATGTCGACGCGAAAGACATAGCCGTCGCCATCCAATGCCGACAAAAGCTCAATGACCCGGCGGCCATAGCGCACTGCGGCCTCCGCCACATCGTCGCGCTCGCGGTGGGGCAGGGTTTTGGGGTCAAACAGGAAAATCGGGTCAATGTCCGACGAATAATTAAGCTCGCGTCCGCCATGTTTGCCGAGCGCAATGACGGCAAAGCCTTGATTGGGCGCGCCGGGTACGCGCTCTTCGATGGCGGCGGAAATAGCTTGGTCCAGCGCATGGTCGGCAAAATCAGACAGGATATGTGTGACGCGTGTGAGGTCCCAAACACCCGCAAGGTCCGCAATCGCGGTGACAAGCGCAACGCCTTGCCGCTGTAGGCGCAACGCAGTGCCGACACTGTCCGCAGTTCGGGCGAGGGAATGCGCGAGCGCCGCTTCGCATTCGCCCGCTTCGACCATGGCCATCAGGTCCGGGTTGCGGTCCATCAACCCGGCAAGGAAGGGGCTGTTGGCACGGGCGCGGGCGATGGCTTCTAACATCACGATATTCTATCCTTTGTCATTCCCGCGAAAGCGGGAATCCATGGCCATATCGTTTGGCCGTACCGGATATGTTGGAGAAACCGCCATCCTAGACCATGGATCCCCGCTTTCGCGGGGATGACAATGGCTGCTAGATATGTTCACCGTCCCAAATAATCCCGCCTGAAATCGGAGGCAAATGCCGCAAAACGTCCTTGCGATATCGCCGCGCGCATGCCGGCCATCAGCATCTGGTAATAATGCAGATTGTGCTGGGTCATCAGCATCGCGCCCAAAATCTCGCCCGACCGGATCAGGTGATGGACATAAGCGCGGGTCCATGTTGCGCACACGGGGCAAGTGCATTGGTCGTCAATTGGCCCTTGGTCCTCCGCAAACTTTGCATTGCGAATGTTGATCGGTCCGTGATGCGTGAACGCTTGCCCATTGCGGCCAGAGCGAGTGGGCAGCACGCAATCGAACATATCGATGCCGCGTTCGACGGCGCCGACCAGATCGTCGGGCTTGCCAACACCCATCAGATAACGTGGCCGGTCGGCGGGCAATTGATCAGGCGCATAATCAAGGCAACCAAACATCGCCTCTTGCCCTTCGCCCACCGCAAGGCCGCCAACGGCATAGCCATCAAAACCAATGTCGATCAGCGCATCGGCAGACCGCTTGCGCAGTTCTTCGTCCAATGACCCTTGCTGAATGCCAAACAAGGCCGCGCGCGCGGCGTGTTCGCCGCCGCTGTCGAAACCGTCGCGCGAGCGCTTGGCCCAGCGCATCGACAGCTCCATCGACTTGATCGCTTCGTCGCGGCTCACGCCATTGGCGGGACATTCGTCAAACGCCATGACAATGTCGGAACCCAACAAACGCTGGATTTCCATCGACCGTTCGGGTGACAGCATATGTTTCGACCCATCGAGATGACTTTGAAACGACACGCCATCTTCGGTAATTTTGCGCAATGCCGACAGGCTCATGACCTGATAACCGCCGCTGTCGGTCAATATCGGCCGGTCCCAGCCCGAAAACTGGTGCAACCCACCCAACCGCGCCACGCGTTCAGCCCCGGGCCGCAGCATGAGATGATAGGTATTGCCAAGAATGATGTCCGCACCCGTTGCGCGCACTTCGGCAGGACGCATGGCCTTCACAGTTGCGGCGGTGCCGACGGGCATGAAAGCTGGCGTACGGATTTCGCCGCGCATCATCTGGATGCTGCCGGTGCGTGCCTTGCCATCAGTGGCGGAAATCGAAAACTGGAATCGCGTGGTCATGGGGGGGCTTTAGGGGGGTTATGCACTGGAGAAAACCAACTTTTCGGAATGTCCAGCCACTGCGGACATCGTCTTTGTGCGTCATGCTGAACTTGTTTCAGCATCTTAATGTGGTGTTGCACGAAATTAAGACCCTGGCACGTAGTCACCGCAGGTGAAACAAGTTCAGGGTGACGAAGGTGTGGCGTTTGAAAGTGGATAGGAAGGAATATACAAATTACCCTTTCAACCGCCGTCACACCGTCCCATATACGCAACATGACTTATACCGATCCTCGCTCCTATCTTTACCAACCTGGCCTTCTCGATCCTGACGCAGCGCAGCGCATTACGCGTGACGCGTTGAAGGCATGCGATGATGGTGAGCTCT
>JBKBTH010000027.1:0-11985 GCA_046290915.1 Sphingorhabdus sp. | reverse complement strand
CGCCTGCAAGTCTGCAATCTGCTGTTTAAGATCAGCAACGGTCTCGCTCGGCGCTGGCTTGGAACCGGTTAGACCGGAAAGGTTGGGTATCAAAGCCTCGCGCGCGGAACGCATGAATTCGATATTCTGCTTTGCAATATGACCAAACGGTCCGGATGTGATTGCTGTTTCAATCGCATCCTGCACTTGCTTCTGGTTTTTACGAAAATTATCCATTGAGCTTTCGAGAAACTGCGGGACCAATCCCTGCATCGAATCCCCGTACATCGCGATCAATTGCTTCAGGAACCCGACCGGCAACATTTGCTGCCCGCTATTTTCCTCTTCCATGATGATCTGCGTTAGCACGCCATGTGTAATATCATCGTTCGTTTTTGCATCGACAACCTTAAAGTCGATGTCCTTACGAGTCAGTTCCGCGAGGAAGTCCAATGTAATATATTTGGACGAATGGGTATTGTAGAGCCGCCGGTTTGCGTATTTTTTGATGATGATGGGCCCATCACCGTTTCTACTGGCTGCACGTGCCATACCTATTCCTTTCGCGGATAATATAGGGCCGATAGCACCAAGCGATAGTGCACTGCAACATTAGCCGACGGTACGAACAAAATCGCGGCTGATTCGCCATGTTGCGCAATTTTATTACAAGGAAAATGCCTGGTGCGTCATATAATACAGGGGCGCGCTATGGCCAGAATACGCAGTTCCGAAAAATGTTTCAAAATGGCGCTTTATTGCACTTTACACCATATTTTACACATTGAGTTAGCCTTGCGTTATAAAGTTTCACAAAAATGTCACATGATGACACTTTGATACGAACCGCGCTGCCTACGGCGATTTGCCCTATGTGGCCCGACAGCAACATTATTGCAAAAATCGGACTTTTTCGAGCGGAGGTATTGCACATGCCCCACGACTGCGCTTTATCGACGCATTAATTCAAAATGAACAACTAAGCTGGGGAGCTTTTTGATGAAGAAGACACGTTTGTTGATTGCCGGGTCCGCTATCAGCCTCGCGCTGTTGAGTGCCGTCCCATCACATGCGCAGGTTGCGCAGTCCGATGAAGCGAACACGCAGGAAGACGAAGCCGAAGAAGCAGAAGAGGAAGGCACAGCCCAACCTATTTTGGTTACCGGCTCGCGCATTGCACGCCCTACGCTTCAGTCGGCTGTGCCATTGACGTCAGTAACAGTCGAAGACCTTACCGGTACAGGTGAACTTTCCCTCGGCGACGCGCTGAACGATCTTCCGTCGCTGCGTTCGACTTTCAGCTCTGGTAACTCGAGCCGCTTCATTGGTACTGCTGGACTCAGCCTGCTTGACCTTCGCGGACTTGGTACGGACCGTACGCTGGTTCTGGTAAATGGTCGTCGTCACGTCACATCGACACCAGGCGATAACGGTTTTGACGTCAACACGATCCCAACCGACCTTGTTGAGCGCATCGACATCGTAACTGGCGGTAACTCCGCTATTTACGGTTCGGACGCAGTTGCAGGCGTTGTGAACTTCATTCTGCGCCGCGACTATGACGGCGTTGCTGTTCGTGCACAGGGTGGCATTTCGTCACGTGGCGACCGTGGTTCGTATTTCGCAAGCGTTCTTGCTGGTCAGAATTTCGCGGATGGTCGCGGTAACGTTGCAGTTTCGGCTGAATACACCCGCCAGCAGCCATTGTATTTTAACCAGCGCGATGGTTTGGCTGGTTCGGCGAGTGGCCGTTGCCAGTTTCAGCAAACCGATGCACAGGGTGCAGCCGGTGGTGAAGTTGGTTTCAGCGCTACCGATGGTATTCCAGACACCACTTTCCTTTGCGGCATCCGCAACGGCACGATTTCAGACGCTGGGACAGTTGGCGGCCTAAGCGGTGGTCGTTTCCTTCGCTTTGACGACTTCGGTAACGTGTTCATCGACACACCAACGCAAAACTTTGCTGGCGTCGGTTCGGGTAATACGCAAGGCGGCTTCGGCTCGACTTTGCGTAACACTGGCAGCCTTCTTGCTGCTGTTGACCGTTATGCAGTGAACCTGCTGGCACATTATGATGTCTCGGATGCTTTCAAGCCCTTCATCGAGGCTAAATATGTCCGTACTGATGTATCAGGAGAAGGTCAGCCGAGCTTCTTCACGAGCGTACCTGGTACTCTTGGCGGCCCAGCTTTCCGTTGCAACAACGGCTTCTTGACCGCGCAGAACCTCTCCGTACTGCAGCAGAACGGCATTTGCGCCAACGTAGCGACAGGCACATTCCCACTGGCCCGTTTCAATATCGATTTGGGTGGTCGTCGTTTCGAAGGCACACGCGAGACATATCGTGCTGTTGCTGGTATCGAAGGAACGTTTAACGAAGACTGGAACTACGAACTTGCAGTCAACTATGGCCGTTTTAAAGCAGTTGGCTTCAACACGAACAACCTGGTAATTTTCACTCAGGATGGTAATGACTATGATGGTTTTAACCTTGCGGTTGATGCCGTTCTCGCCCCCGCTGGGTTCACTGGGACGAACTTTGCGACTAACGCTGCTGGCCAACGTGTAATTTGCCGCGTGAACGCTGTCTCGAACGTAAACACAGCCTGTATCCCGGTTAACGTATTTGGTCAAAACGTTGCTGATCCTCGTGCACTCGACTTCATCAACACCGAAGGCCGCACGGACGAGTTTGCAAGCCAGTTTGTGGCATCGGCATTTGTTGGCGGTGATCTGTCGCAGCTGTTCGAACTCCCCGGTGGTCCAGTCGCCTTCGCATTTGGTGCGGAATACCGTAAGGAAAAGGCTAGCGTCGATTATGATGAACTGACATCAAGCGGTGCAACCTTCCTGAACGCATTGCAGGACTTCCGTCCACCAGCAGTTATCGTCAAGGAAGCTTACGGCGAAATTCAGGTTCCATTGTTGAAGGACATGCCCTTTGCCAAGGAATTGTCGGTCAACTTCGCTGGTCGTGTATCTGACTATAATACCGCAACAGGTACGGTTTATGCGTATAACATTCAGGGTGTATATGCACCTATCGAAGATCTACGTTTCCGTGCTGCTTATGCAACATCAGTTCGCGCACCAACGCAGGGTGACCTGTTCTCGACTGCATCAGAAAACTTCGCGTTTATCGCTGACCCATGCGATCTGGTTTCACCGGGCAGCACAACCGCTGCGAACTGCTTGGCTGCTGGCGTCCCGACGACTGCAAACGCAGCATTGGTTGCAGCATGCGCTTCGACAGCATTCCCGGTTGCTCTGGGCGGTGCATTCGTAAACTGTACAGCGCGTACCGCTTCAACCGGCTTCCTTTCAGGCGGTAACCCCACCCTGTTGGAGGAGAAGGGCAAGAGCTTGACGCTTGGTGTTGTTGTTGAGCCTAGCTTTATTCCTGGCCTCAGCCTCACCGTCGACTATTACAAGATCGAAGTTGAGAACCTGATTGCGGCTTTGGGCGCACAGACGATCATCAACCTCTGCTACACCAACGCTTCGGGCATCAACAACCCGTTCTGCGCTACGGTACAGCGTGATCCTGCAACTGGTCTGTTCGTTGAACCTGCGGTTATCTCTGGCGGCGTCAACTTCGCTTCGCAGAAGACCAGGGGTATCGATTTCGACCTCGCATACCGCAAGACCTTCGACAATGGTGACCGCTTTACCACGCGCCTCATCGCGACACGGGTATTGGATCTGAACAACTTCACCGATCCAACCAACCCTGCTGCGCCAAATCGCCAGTTGAGCGAACTTGGCGATCCAAAGTGGTCGGCAAGCTTCTCGATGGGTTATGATTTCGGTGACTTCGACATCCTGTATGCCGCACGTTATATCGGAAAGCAGACCATCGGCGCCTACGAAACACAGAACAACTATCTGGGTCAGTGCCCGCTGACTGGTACATTCCGTGGTCAAACCGGCCTCAATGGCGGTACTTGCGACCCAGTACTTGGCAACATCGTGTCGTTGGCTCCACAAAACGCTGATGCGTTCCCACAGATCAACTATCCAGATGTTCTGTATCACGACATCCGCGTTGGTTTTGACGTAGGCAATGACTTCCGTTTCTACGCTGGTGTCAACAACCTGCTCGATAAGCAGCCACCACTTGGCTTGCTTGGTACAGCCGGTGGCGATCCATTCGACAGCTTCGGCCGTAACTTCTTCTTCGGAATCAATGCTGATTTCTAAGTCGAAAATCATTCGAGACAAAAAGAAGGGCGCCCATGTGGCGCCCTTTTTTATTGCGTAACGGCCGAACCGCTAAGGCGGATAAACGACCTACCGCCAGATGCGCTCGAAGCGCGTCCCCAAATTTGTGAGCAACTCATATTGCGAAAGCCCGGTCAGCGCCGATGCCGTCGGCAAATTGTAATCGACGTCCACCCAGTCACCCTCGCGAAGCTCAGGCGCTGCACTGATGTCGATCGTCAAAAGATCCATCGACACGCGGCCTAATACTGGCAACACGACCTCACCATGATACGCATTTCCCTTGCTGGAAAATGCGCGCAAATAACCATCTGCATATCCAATCGAAATCGTTCCGACTGTCGTCACGTCCCGACAGAGATGCGTTGCATTGTACCCAATGCTTGTACCTGCGGCCAATGTTCGCACCTGAAGCAAGCGAGCGGAAAGCCTCGCAACTGGCTTTATGAACGCTTCCATGCCGGGTCGGGCAATGCCACCATAAAGGCCAAGCCCCGGGCGCGTGAGATCATAATGATAATCCGCGCCGAGCATGATGCCCGCACTGTTCGCAAGGCTATGCCGCCGAGTGCCCGTCAGTGCCATTTGTTCCTGAAATAGCAGCTGCTGAGCATTGTTTTGCGCGCTGTCCTCATCAGCTGACGCCAAATGCGACAGCAGCAGATCGATATCCATGCTTCGCAGATCGCATTGCGCCATTTGTTCTGGACCAATACCAAGCCGGTTGATGCCGCTATCGAACATGATGTGACAGCGCCCGCCGCCCGACGCTTGCCACATTGACACCTGTTCTGGCGTATTGAGCACGGGTACCGCCCCTAAAGCGCGCACACGCGGAATGTCACGTTCGTGAATACCGTTCAGGACTGATATCCATTCCGGAAGAATGATATCAGCGATCGCAGCCGCTTCGCCCCAATGGGCAACGAAAAAATCGCGGCATCCTGCATCGCGTAAGCGCGTCACTACATCGCGCGCGCCAATGCCATAGCCATTGGCCTTTACCGCTGCGCCAGCCGGTGCCGAACCGCTCCGTGCGTTGAGCGCTTGCCAGTTCGATGCCAATGCTTCTCCATCAAGAATTAAACGCAGCGGGGGTTCAAAATCGGTCATCGGCGGCCTTTCGCCCCTCCCCTATGGCGTGTCAATCCAGCTTGGTCTTGCCCGATGTTTCCGGCAGCCAAATCAGCGCAACGACAAATGCCAACGCGGTGACGCCGACCGTGTACCAAAGTCCGGAGAAAGGCTGCCCAGTCTGCGCCACGATATACTGCGATATATAGGGGAGGAAGCCGCCAAAATAGCCCGCGCCGATATGATAGGGTATCGACATCGATGTGTAGCGGATTTTCGCGGGGAACATCTCGACCAAAATTGCGGCGACTTGCCCATAAGTCATGCCCGATAGCGCAACCATCAGAAACACAGCGAGAATGATTTTCCAGGGCTGGCGCTGCGCAGGGTCAGACTTGTCGGGATAGCCAGCTTTCTCCAACGCGGCGACATAAGCCTTCTCGTCAAAGCCCTGCAATTGCGCATCGCCCACCTTTAACGACACACCCTCGCCCGATTGCTTGCTATAGGCGATCCCACGCTTGGTGAGGAAGTTCAGCGCCTGCGCACATTCACTTTCATGGACACGGTTGAGCGCGTTGAAGTCGCATTCGGGCATCGACAATGTGACGGGATTAGTGACGGTCGCCTTTGCCAGCGCCGGATTTGCCGCGTCCGCCATCATCCAGAATATCGGAAACACACCTACAATCGACAGACCATAACCCAACAGCAGCAACCGTTTGCGACCCCATTTATCGGATAGCCAACCACATGCCACATAAGTGGGCGCGGCGAGCGCTGCGCCGACCGCCATGTACAAAAGCGCATCTGTTTCGGGGACACGCGCTGTACCTGTCAGGAAGTACAATGTGCCAAACTGCGATGTGTAGTAAATAACGGTCAGGCCGGCAGCGACACCGAACAGCGCGACGAAGATACGACCGACGTTGCCCGGATATTGGAAGCTTTCCACAAACGGGTTTTTCGACGTCGTTCCTGCGGCTTTCATGGCTTTGAAAACCGGACTTTCCGACAATTTAAGCCGCATATACAGCGATATCGCGAGCAACAGGATTGATGTCAGAAATGGCACGCGCCATCCCCATGCTTCAAAAGCTTCGGTGCTCATCGACTCCCGCGTCAGCAGCACAACGATGACAGCCAATAGAAAACCGCCAGCGACAGATGCCTGAATCCAGCTGGTATATTGACCACGCTTTCCATCGGGCGCATGTTCAGCAACATAAATCGCCGCGCCGCCATATTCGCCGCCCAACGCCAGTCCCTGAAGGCAGCGCATCAGAAGGAGCAAGCCGGCGGCCCATACACCTGCGGTTTCGAACGTCGGCAACAAGCCAATCGCGGCGGTCGCGACGCCCATCAGGGTGATGGTTACTAAAAACGTATATTTTCGGCCAATCTTGTCGCCAAAATAGCCAAACAATATTGCGCCAAAAGGACGAACGCCAAAACCGGCACCGAATATAGCCAGCGAAGCAAGTGTAGCTGCTGTCGGATTATCCGCAGGAAAGAATAACTTGCCAATCAGCGCCGCCAAGATGCCGTAGACAAAGAAATCATACCATTCGAACACTGTGCCAAGCGATGATGCCGTTATGACAAGGCGATCACGTTGTGGATCAAGTATGACTTCGTGTTCGGCAGCGGCGGCCATGATGTTCCCCTAAAAACCCTCTGTTATGTCTTAATCGCTATGTACTACCGTTCAAGCAGCTTGTTGCGCTTATCCACAGGCAGACGGCATGCACGGGTGACCTGGCTAAGAGGTGTCTTGTGGCTTTATTCCATCTCCAAAATCACTGCATCAACCGCTAGACTGTCGCCCGCCTTGGCATTGACGACCTTCACCGTGCCTGATTTCTCGGCGCGAAGGATATTCTCCATTTTCATTGCTTCAACCACAGCAAGCGGTTGCCCTGCTTCAACAGCATCGCCCGCATTCACATGCAGCGTCGTCAACAAACCCGGCATCGGACAAATGAGAAATCTGGAGAGATCAGGCGCAATCTTCTCGATCATATGATCCGCAAGATGCGCAATATGCCCTGGCAAGACGCGTACGCTATGCGTTGCACCGCGCGTGGTTAGCTTAAAACCAGTGCGTGTTCTGAGGACTTTGACCGCCAGTTCTTCGTCGCCGACCTCAGCCTCTATCAACCGATCACCCGGATCATATTCCATCGACAAGTCGAAATGTTCGCCATCAACGTGCATGTCGCCATCGACCATTTCGATGTCATGGACAGCGTCCCCGATTTTCACCTGCCAGCGCGATGGCGGCTCTAATGTGTCACCAAGCTGGCCATCGACATGCCGCGCACGGTCTGCTTCGGCTGTCGCAACGAACCCAGCTATTGCGGCGAGCGATTTTACCAATTCGGGCGTTGATGCGGCACCGTGGAAGCCGTCGGGATATTCTTCGGCAATGAAGCCGGTAGTTAGTTCGCCCGAACGGAAGCGGGGGTGCTGCATGATCGCGCTCACGAAATCGATATTGTGGCCAAGACCTTCGATTTCGAAACGGTCCAACGCGGCGATCTGCAAGTCAGCAGCTTCGTCGCGTGTAGCGCCCCATGTTATCAACTTGGCGATCATCGGGTCGTAAAACATCGAAACTTCGCCACCGTCATAGACGCCGTCATCAACGCGGATGCCATCAATGCCACGGCGGCCATTCTCGGCGCCATCGTCTGTCCAACCTTCGACGGGTGGGCGATAGCGTGTTAGCCGGCCAGTACTTGGTAGAAAACCGCGATACGGGTCTTCGGCATAAACCCGGTTTTCAATTGCCCAACCGTCGATCTTGATATCATCCTGCGTCATGGCAAGCTTTTCACCAGCGGCAACGCGGATCATTTGTTCGACTAGGTCGATGCCAGTGATGCACTCGGTTACGGGATGTTCGACCTGCAAACGCGTGTTCATTTCGAGGAAGTAGAAGCTTTCGCCGCTCGGGTCAGCACCCGATACGATCAGCTCGACCGTCCCTGCTGAGTAATAGCCGACCGCGCGCGATAGAGCTACGCATTGCTCGCCCATCGCCTTGCGCATCTTGGGCGTAACGAAAGGCGAAGGCGCTTCTTCGACGACCTTCTGGTGCCGGCGCTGGATCGAGCATTCACGTTCGTTCAAATACAGGATATTGCCGTGCTGATCGCCCAATATCTGGATTTCGATATGGCGCGGGTTGAGAATGAATTTCTCGATAAACACGCGGTCGTCGCCGAACGAATTCAGCCCCTCGCGCTTGGTCGCCTCAAACCCTTCGCGCACATCCTGTTCATTATAGGCAAGCCGCATCCCCTTGCCGCCGCCGCCGGCGCTGGCCTTCATCATCACCGGATAGCCGATTTCCGCCGAAATCCGCACCGCATGTTCGGTATCGTCAATCTCACCGACAAAGCCGGGCACGACATTGACGCCAGCCTTCATCGCCAATTTCTTGGACTCGATCTTGTCCCCCATCGCGGCGATCGCGTTCACCGGCGGTCCGATAAAGGCGATGTTTTCCTTGGCGAGCGCTTCAGCAAAGCTGGTGCGTTCAGACAAGAAACCATAGCCCGGATGCACTGCCTCCGCGCCAGTTTGCTTGCACGCGGCTATGATCTTGTCGGCGATCAGATAAGACTGCGCGGCAGGCGAAGGCCCGATATGCACCGCCTCGTCCGCCATCTGTACAAAGGGCGCGCGCGCGTCAGCATCGGAGTAAACCGCGACAGTCGCGATCCCCATCCGGCGCGCGGTCTTGATGATACGGCAAGCGATTTCGCCACGGTTGGCGATCAGGATTTTCTTGAACACTAAAGAAGGGCCCCTTCAACAATCATAATTCGGGATATAGCTGTCTTGTGCCGGATATCAGCGACAGGACGATATTCTTGGGACTTCAAAAATGCCTGAGCATCTGCAAAATGCGGAAATTCAATGACGACCACTCGGCCGCTTGGATCGCTACCCTCAACGCTTTCAATCTGTCCCCCACGAACGATGTAACGCCCCCCATATTGGGCAACAATGGGGACAACGGCCGATTTGTAATCTTCGTAAGCAGCTGGGTCCTGCACTTCAACCTCGGCGATGACGTAAGCTTTTGGAGCTTGAACGCTTTTGGTGCTCGCTGAACCCGGCATAGGATCTGCGGAGGATATCACCGGTGTTTCCAACAAAATCTCATGCGTCTTACTCCGCCGCCTCCAGCGCTTTACATGCCCGCAGCGGCTCCTCGGCCTGCATCGGCACCAGCCCCAGCTTCGCCAGCATTGCTGCGTCCTTGTCATCGCCTGCATTAGCTGCGGTCAGCAGCTTGTCGCCGGTAAAGATGCTGTTCGCGCCTGCCATGAAGCACAAAGCTTGCGTCGCTTCTGACATCGACTCACGACCTGCGCTCAGCCGCACCATGCTCATCGGCATCGTGATGCGCGCGACGGCAATGGTACGGACGAATTCAATATCATCGATCTTGGCCAGTGGCGTGTCTGCGAGCATATCGCCAAGTACTGTGCCCTTCACTGGCACCAATGCGTTGACGGGCACACTTTCGGGATGCTGCGGCAAGGTCGCCAGCGTGTGGATGAAGCCCACCCGGTCAGCGCGTGTTTCGCCAAGACCAACAATGCCGCCGCTGCACACATTGATGCCAGCGCGGCGCACCTCGGCCAGCGTATCGAGCCGGTCGTCCATTGTGCGTGTGGTGATGATCTCGTTATAGCGCTCAGGCGAGGTATCGATGTTATGGTTGTAATAATCGAGGCCAGCCTCGGCCAACATGTCTGCTTGCTGCGGCGTCAACATACCCAGTGTCATGCAGGTTTCCATACCCATGGCGCGCACGCCCTGCACGATTTGCACGATCGCAGGCATGTCGCGGTCCTTGGGGTTCCGCCAAGCTGCGCCCATACAGAAACGGCGCGAGCCGGAGTCCGCAGCCTCGGCTGCCTTTTGCAACACGGCCTGCACATCCATCAACTTCGTCGCCTCGACGCCGCTATCGGCCTTCACTGATTGCGAGCAATAGCCGCAGTCTTCCGGGCAACCGCCGGTCTTGATCGATAGCAATGTGCAGAGCTGGATTTGCCCCGCGGCATGATGCGCGCGGTGGACGGTTTGCGCCTGATAGACCAACTCGTCGAACGGCAGGTCGAACAATGCCGCGATTTCGTCGCGGGTCCAGTCGGTGCGAACTTCGGTCAATTAAACATTCCCTTATATTCATCGTCACCCTGAACTCGTTTCAGGGTCTTACTTCTGTCTTCCTGCCGCAAAAAGTAAGATGCTGAAACAAGTTCAGCATGACGGTTTTTGTTAATTTCAAACCGCATCATGCAACGGCGGCATATTGTGCCCCAATAACGTCAACACATCGGCGGCGCACTCAACAACATTGCTGCCAGGGCCATAAATGCCCTGAACGCCGGCTTCGCGCAGATAATCATAATCCTGCGGCGGAATGACACCGCCAGCAATGACTTTGATGTCGCCACGCCCTGCTTCGCGCAACCCCTTGACGAGTTCTGGTATGAGCGTCTTGTGTCCTGCAGCAAGGCTTGAGGCACCTACGGCGTCAACATCATGCTGCAGTGCCAAGACGACCGTTTCCTCTGGTGTCTGGAACAACGGTCCGCTGATGACGTCAAAGCCCATGTCGGAAAATGCCGAAGCGATGACATTGGCGCCGCGATCGTGACCGTCCTGCCCCATTTTGGCGACCAGCAATTTTGGTTTGCGGCCCAACCGGCGTTCAACCGACGCGACACCATCCAAAACTTGCGCCCAGCGTTTATCAAATTCATGCGCGCTGCCATAAATTCCTTGGACCGGCACCGGCGTGGTCGCATAGCGGCCAAAGACCGCTTCCATTGCGTCCGAGATCTCACCAAGTGTAGCGCGTGCGCGGGCGGCAACGACGGCGAGTGCGAGGAGGTTTGCGCCTTCTTTTGCACCTTGCGTCAACGCGGCCAACGCCGCCTGGCACGCCGCTTCATCACGCGACGCACGCGTGGTGGCAAGGCGCGCAATCTGGCCCTGACGGACAAAGTCGTTGTCGACCTCCAGCGTATCGAGTTTGTCTTCGGTTTCCAGTCGATATTTGTTGACGCCGACGATGACGTCTTCGCCCTTGTCCACGCGTGCCTGACGCGCAGCAGCCGCTTCCTCTATGAGGCGTTTGGGCATGCCGGAGGTTACGGCTTTGGTCATGCCACCGAGTTCATCGACTTCGCCAATAATCTTCCAAGCCTGATCCACCAGTTCCGCTGTCAGCGCTTCGATATAATAGGAACCACCAAGGGGATCGACGACCTTTGTAATACCCGTTTCTTCGGTCAGGATAATTTGCGTGTTTCGCGCAATCCGTGCCGAGAACTCCGTTGGTAAAGCAATCGCTTCATCAAGCGCGTTGGTGTGCAACGACTGTGTGCCGCCGAGGGTCGCGGCCATGGCCTCGATCGTGGTGCGCACAACATTGTTGTAAGGATCTTGTTCTTGCAACGAAACGCCAGAAGTCTGGCAATGCGTGCGCAGCATTTTGGAGCGTTCGTCCTTCGCGCCGAGCTCGTCCATCACACGGTGCCACAAGGTGCGGGCAGCGCGCAGCTTTGACACTTCCATGAAGAAGTTCATGCCAATGCCGAAGAAGAAGCTCAAACGGCCTGCGAACGCATCGATATCCAGACCGCTTTCCATCGCGCGCTGCACATATTCCTTGCCGTC
>JBKBTH010000275.1:0-3307 GCA_046290915.1 Sphingorhabdus sp. | reverse complement strand
AAACGGCCGCAAAATGACCGCGAACATGGTCGGGCCCGTCTGCGAAACCGGCGATACATTTGCCATGGGCCGCGAAATCGATGTCGTTGAGGCGAATGACCTTGCCGTATTCCGCACAGCAGGCGCTTATGGGGCAACGATGGCGAGCACCTATAACAGTCGCGGGCTTGTGCCCGAAGTGCTGGTAGACGGTGATAAATTCGCTGTTGTTGCGGAACGTATTTCGCCCGAGACCATTCTCGCTGCCGAGCATGTTCCCGACTGGCTGAAATAAGGATAAAGATTTGGACCAACTGCCGATCTTCGTAAATCTGAAGGGCCGAAATGTCATTTTGGTCGGTGAAGGCGAAATGGCAGACGCGAAACGGCGGCTGATTGAACGTGCGGGCGGCATCTGCGTCGACGCAGCCGATCGTGCGGCGCGCATTGCCTTCGTAGCGATTGCTGAGGAGAGCGAAGCCCGAACCGCCGCTGACGATTTGAAAGCGCGCGGCTTGCTGGTCAACGTTGTCGACCGCCCCGAAATTTGTGATTTTACGACACCCGCGATTGTCGACCGAACCCCTGTGTTGATTGCAGTCGGAACGGGCGGCGCTTCTGCTGGCATGGCAAAGGCCATTCGCCAGCGGATCGAGACGCTTTTGCCAGAAACATTGGGACCGCTTGCTGAAGCCATCTCCAGCGCACGCAGCAAAATCCGTACCCGCTGGTCCGAAGGGGCCGAACGCCGTCGGGCATTGGATCAGGGTTTCGCTGCCGGTGGCATGCTTGACCCATTCGGCACGCATGACGAAGCGACGGTCGACAACTGGATCATGCGGGCCGAAAATCCCAAGGGAGACCGTCTGATCGAGATTGCATTGCTCTCCGCCAATCCCGACGACCTCACATTACTGACGGCCCGGCTGCTTGGTGAAGCGGACAATGTGTTTCATGACCGCGGCGTGCCAGCGGCCATTCTCAATCGTGCGCGCGCCGACGCCGTTCGCCACGCAAGTGCACCGCCGGTGGCACCACCCGAAGGCCTGTGCTTGTTCCTGCGGTTGCCGTCCGCGCAAGGATAGGGCATGGCGAAAGCGTAATTAGCGCAAGGTTCTGATCGTGTCCGCTTTCCCGTCTAAAATTTGCTTTTACGGCTGCGGCAATATGGGGGGTGCCATGTTGCGCGGCTGGCTTGCGGCCAATGTCGCTCCTGCCACATTCCATATCATTGATCCCGTCGCCGAAAACCTACCAAAGGGCGTCCATGTCCATCGGTCGTCATCGGCACTGGATCCGACCTTTGACGTTGTCATACTAGGTATCAAGCCGCAGCTTTTGGCTGAGCTGGCGCCAGAAATCGCGCGAGTCCTCGCGCCCGGTGCGACGTTGATATCAATCCTCGCCGGGACAACGACTGAAACGCTCTCTGCGTATTTCCCCGATGCGCAGGTCATACGGCTCATGCCCAATCTTGCTGCAGCTATTGGCAAGTCACCGCTTGGTGTTTTTGCGCCGCATTGCGACGCGCAGCAACGTGCAGAGATGGCGTCACTGTTGTCGCCGCTTGGCGCGGTCATTTGGATCGACGACGAAGGCCATATGGACGCGGTGACAGCGCTGGCCGGGTCGGGTCCCGCCTTTGTCTATCGCTTTATTGATGCGCTGATCCAAGGGGGCGAAGCTGCGGGATTGCCGCGTGACATTGCGGCACAACTGGCAGTGGCGATGACCGAGGGTGCAGCAATATTGGCCGCGACCGCATCAGAAACGCCTGCTGATCTGGCGAAGCGTGTAACCAGTCCGGGCGGCACAACTGCCGCAGGGCTTGCGGTGCTGGATTCAGACGCGGCGTTGAACGAGCTGGTAACCGATACACTGCGCGCCGCACGTGACCGGGGCACTGAACTTGCAAGGGGAGACAGGACGTGAACTTTAAAATTGCACTCATTCTAAGCTGCGTCAGTTTTGCATCGCCAGTGACCGCAACGGTGGCGACGCCGCCGTCGACAGAACAGGCCGCCGCCAATCTTGCCAAAGCTGGCCCCATTGAAAGCTTCGACCTTTCGCAACTGGCCGATGGCATCGATGATGGCGCGCTGAACAGCGAAGCGATTACTGCGGCCTATCTGGCGCGCATTGCAGCGGTGGATGACAGCGGCCCCATGCTGAATGCAGTCATCGCAACCTTTCCCGATGCGATTGCGCAAGCACGCGCGATGGACGCAGAGCTGCGCGCCGGCAAATATCGCGGGCCAATGCACGGCATTCCCGTCTTGGTGAAGGACAATGTCGAAGTCGCAGGGCCAATCGCGACGACCGCAGGGTCATTGGCTTTGGCGGGCAACATCACCAATCGTGACGCACCATTGATTGCGCGACTGCGCGCAGCGGGTGCAGTCATTCTTGGCAAAACCAACTTGAGCGAATGGGCCAACATCCGGTCGGATAACTCCACCAGCGGATGGAGCGCAGTGGGCGGCCTGACAAAGAACCCCCACGCGCTTGATCGCAACAGCTGTGGGTCCTCAAGCGGCAGTGGCTCTGCAACCGCTGCCGGTCTTGCTGCAGCTAGCATTGGCACTGAAACCGATGGGTCAATCACCTGCCCTGCTGGCGTAAACGGCGTGGTCGGGTTCAAGCCAACCGTCGGTCTTGTCTCGCGCCGCTATGTCGTGCCCATCAGCCACAGCCAAGACACCGCTGGCCCAATGACTCGTTCGGTCCGCGATGCCGCGATCATGCTCAGTGCTATGGCAGGGACCGATGCTCAGGACGCCGCAACCGCAGATGCGGACACATGGCGCGGTGACTACAGCAACGGTCTTTCCATTGACGGCCTGAAAGGAATGCGCATTGGCGTTCTTCGCGCGCCAAATGTTGATGCGACCTTATTCGATGCGGCCCTTGCCAAATTGAAGGACGGCGGGGCCGAAGTGGTCATGCTGGATGGCAGCAAGATTGATCGCCAGAAAATTGGGCAAGCCGAATTCAAGGTTTTGTTGGCAGAATTGAAGGCGGACCTTGCAAGCTATTTGCAAGGCCTACCGGAAGGGCTCGTTCCACATAAAACACTGGCTGATATTATCGCGTTCAACAAGGCGAATGCCGACAAGGAGCTGCAGCATTTCGGACAGGACACGTTTGAGACCGCCGACAAAGAAAAAGGGTTGGATGACCCAGCCTATCTGGAAGCGTTGGCGACATCGCGTGGTCTTGCCTCGGGCGCGCTCAATCAGCTTTTCGCCAATAACAAAGTTGATGTCATCATTGCCCAGACCAACGGACCAGCATGGCTGTCAACGCTTGGCAAAGGCGATGCCTTTTC
>JBKBTH010000274.1:2450-3308 GCA_046290915.1 Sphingorhabdus sp. | reverse complement strand
CTGTCGTTTGGCAGCCCGGCAGGGCGGCTAGCTAAGGTCCATGCACGCATTATCTTGTCTCTCCATTGGTTTTTTCTGCTGCAGCATTTGCTGCAGCATTTTTATAGACGGGCCGACCACCGACCCATGTTTCTTTGACTATGGCATTACGCAGTTCGCGCGGGCTTGCAAGCAATGGGTCGACATCAATCAATATGAAATCGGCATAATGCCCCGGAGTTAACGAACCGAACTTGCCTTCTGCAAATGCCGCATAAGCAGCGCCCGTGGTAAAACCGGCAAGCGCCTGTTCGCGCGTGACGCGCTCTTCGGGACGCCATCCGCCAAAGGGTTGGCCTTCCGCATCTTCACGCGTCATTGCCGCTGCCAATCCAGCGAAGGGATCGGCAGACTCAACAGGGACGTCTGAACCAAATGCCAGCTTGCCGCCTGCGCGCGCAATGGACTGCCACGCATAAGCGCCCTTTAAGCGTTCTTGGCCAAGCCGCGCTTCGGCCATCAGCCGGTCTGAGGTCTGGTGCACGGGTTGCATCGACGAGATAATGCCATGCTTGCCAAGCTTTTGCAGGTCAGCCGGGTCAACGATTTGCACATGTTCAATGCGCCAGCGCATGTCACCTTTATACGCGTCTGACAGTTCCTCAATCGCGCCAATGACTTCGGCATTCGCTGCATCGCCAATGGCGTGCACTGCCGTCTGGAAGCCATCCATTGATGCACGCACCATCAGGTTGCGGATTTCCGCGCTGGCCAGAAACTGAAGGCCGGTCTGTCCCGGCGCGTCGGCATAGGGTTTCTTCAGCCACGCACCTCGGCTGCCCAAGGCGCCATCAAGATACAGCTTCACACCGCCGAGGC
>JBKBTH010000274.1:0-2440 GCA_046290915.1 Sphingorhabdus sp. | reverse complement strand
GCGGGACCAGCAATTGCGACCATATTGTCGATGCCGCCGGCATAAGCGAATATGCGCACCGTCAGCCATCCTGCATCGCCTGCACGGCGATAGCTTTGCCAATCATCGATGGAGGTGCCCATGTCAGCAATGGATGTGATGCCCAGACTGTGCAGTTTCTTTTGCGCTTCGCCCAAGGCGACATCGCGTTCCAGCGGCTTTGGCGCTGGCACGAATTTTCCGACGAGATCGGCTGCGGAATCAACGAAAATACCGCTTGGTTTTCCGCCAGCCAGTTCAATGCGACCGCCGGGCGGTGATTTCGATGCAGCGGTAACGCCCGCGACTTCCATCGCTTTGCTGTTGGCCCAACCGGCATGACCGTCAACGCGTTCAAGCCAGACAGGGCGGTCGCTGACAGCAGCGTCCAGATCCTGTGCAGTCGGGAACCGGCCAAGGCCCCATTTTTCCTGATTCCAGCCACGTCCGACAATCCAGCGGCGGTCGGGATATTTCGCCGCATAGGCCTTTATCGCGGCTTGCGCTTCGGCAAGGCTGTTGGTTCCGGACAAATCGAGCGTGAGCAGCTGAAAGCCTAGGCCCATGACATGGCCGTGCCCGTCAATCAGGCCAGGCAACAAAGTCGCACCGCGTCCATCGAGGCGGAAATCGAGCTGCTTAGGAAGCTTGTCTTTCTTGGTCAGCAGCTCCGTGACTTTGCCATCCTTGCCCACCAACAGGGCGTTGAACCGGATGACCTTGCCATCCTTATCCAGCGTGATGCCGTTAACGTTCTCGACCAGCCCGTCGGCAAATACAGGTGCAGCAAGCGCGAGCAGGGCAAGGGCAAGTAATTTTTTCATCAATTTATATCCGTTCGTGTCGAGCATAGTCGAGACACCCATCCGTCGTAAGCGCTTTCGCAGGGTCTCGACTGCGCTCGACACGAACGGAAACCAAGTGTCATCCTTTGGGCAACCTTTTGATAATGGAACTGGTGTCGAGACGGCCGCCCCCCATATGCTGCACATCGGCGTAAAACTGGTCGATTATCGCGGTGATGGGCAAGGTCGCACCAACCGCGCGCGCCTCTTCAAACGCCAGCCCCAAATCCTTGCGCATCCAGTCGACGGCAAAACCAAAGTCGAATTTGTCCTCGGCCATCGTCGCCCAGCGATTGTCCATTTGCCAGCTTTGCGCTGCGCCGCCGGAAATCGCTTCATAGACTTTTTCAACGTCAAGTTCGGCCGATTGCGCAAACCGCAAGGCTTCGGACAAGGATTGGATGACACCCGCAAACGCAATTTGATTACACATCTTGGTGATTTGGCCAGTGCCGGGTCCACCGACATGGACAATACGTTTGGAGTAAGCCGCAATAATTGGCGATGCGGCTGCAACAGATGCCTCAGTGCCGCCGCACATGATCGACAGCGTTCCATTTTCTGCGCCCGCCTGACCGCCAGTGACTGGCGCGTCAACGATCAATAGGCCACGCGACTTCGCCTCCACGCCAAGCTGCCGCGCGATGCGCGCCGAAACGGTGGTGTGGTCAATGTAAAGGCTGCCCTTCGCCATCGCCGAAAACGCGCCATCACGGCCAAGCGTAACGCCAGCGAGGTCATCGTCCGTACCAACGCAACTAATCACAACCTCGGCGTCCTTGGCTGCGTCTGCTGGTGAGACCGCGATCATGCCGCCATAAGCTTCGATCCATTTTTCTGCCTTGGCGCGCGAGCGGTTGTAGACTGTTAAATCATGCCCCGCTTGTTTGAGATGTCGCGCCATTGGGCCGCCCATGACGCCCAATCCGATAAAAGCTATTCTGGTCATGCGACAGCCTTAATGTTTGTTTTCACTTAACGCCAGATGCGTTAGGGGCCATTTTATATGTCTAACCTATTGACCCTGGACCATGTCCGCGCCGCCCATGACCGTATTCGCGAGTCCATCGTGGCGACGCCGACCCTGCACAGCCAGACTTTGTCAAAGCTGACGGGCGCGAATATTTATCTGAAGTTCGAAAACCTTCAGTTTACCGCCGCCTATAAGGAACGCGGCGCACTCAACGCGATCCTTTTGCTTTCGGAGGAACAGCGTAACAAGGGCGTGATTGCGGCGTCGGCGGGCAACCATGCGCAAGGTTTAAGCTATCATGGCACGCGGCTTGGCATTCCGGTCACCATCGTGATGCCCAAGCCCACCCCAACGGTGAAGGTGATGCAGACCGAAAGCGTCGGCGGCAAGGTTGTCCTGTTTGGCGAGACCTTTGACGATGCTTACAAACATGCTCGCCAGCTTGAGGCCGAACAGGGGCTGACCTTTGTGCATCCCTTTGACGACCCCAATGTTGCCGCAGGGCAGGGTACCGTCGCGCTTGAAATGTTGGAGAGTATTCCGTCGCTCGACATGCTGGTGGTGCCTATTGGCGGTGGCGGCTTGCTTTCGGGCATGGGAACCG
>JBKBTH010000273.1:0-3318 GCA_046290915.1 Sphingorhabdus sp. | reverse complement strand
GTAACGGCTTCGAGATTGTCGACCTTGGTGTAATGGTTCCGTGGTCAGAAATATTGAAATCAGCGGTCGAAAATGATGCTGACATGATCGGGCTGTCCGGCCTGATTACACCTTCGCTCGACGAGATGGTCACGGTTGCCGAGGAAATGCAGAAAGCGGGCATGACAATGCCGCTGATGATCGGCGGAGCGACCACGTCCAAAACGCACACGGCGTTGCGGATTGAACCTGTCTATTCGGGTCCAGTCATCCATGTGCTCGATGCATCGCGCGCTGTTGGTGTTGCAGGAACATTGGTCAGCGATACCATGGCGGACAAGTTTGTAGCCGACACCCGCGCTGAATATAGCCACATCCGCGATGCCCGTGCTGGCAAGACAGCAAAGCCATTGGCTTCGCTGGAAGAAGCCCGCGCCAATGCGTTCGAGATTGACGAGAAGCTTAAGCCCGCTCCGCCACTTCAGGCTGGCGTGCACGTCTATGATGATTGGGACCTTGCGGACCTGCGCAATTATATCGATTGGACGCCATTTTTCCGCGCATGGGAATTGCACGGCAATTACCCGGCCATTCTGACCGATGAAGTTGTTGGCGAAAGCGCAACCGGCCTGTTTGCTGATGCCAACGCGATGCTTGATAAAATCGTCAGTGAAAAATGGCTCCGGGCCAAAGGCGTTGCTGGCCTGTGGCCGTGCTGGCGCGATGGCGACGATGTTGTGGTCTATTGCGAAAAGACCGAAGCCCATATCCGCCTGCCATTTTTGCGGCAGCAAATCGCCAAGCGCGAGGGCAAGGCAAATATGTGTCTGGCGGATTTCATCAGCCGTGACGGTGACTGGATTGGCGGCTTTGCTGTGACAACCGGCCATGGCATCGGCACGCATCTGGCGCAGTTCAAAGCCAATATCGATGATTACTCCGACATCATGTTGAAAGCGCTCGCTGACCGTCTAGCCGAAGCCTTTGCCGAGCGGATGCATGAACATGTCCGCACAACATTGTGGGGCTATGCGCCCGACGAGCAATTCACGATGGAGGCACTTAACCGTGAGGAATATCGCGGCATCCGGCCAGCGCCGGGCTATCCAGCCTGTCCCGATCATAGCCTGAAGCCCATATTGTTCGACCTGTTGGATGCTACCCACAAAACGGGCATAACGCTGACCGAAAGTTTTGCCATGTTGCCAACCGCAGCGGTGAGCGGCTTCTATTTCGGGCACCCGCAATCCGAATATTTTGGCGTAGCGCGGATTGGCGAGGATCAGGTTGCGGACTATGCTACGCGGCGTGGGATCGATTTGGATCGGGCGCGGCAGTATCTTAGGCCAAACCTCAACGAATGATGTGCGCAGTGTCTCTTACGGGGACGCGCAGATCAAAGCTTGGTTAATCGGCTGGATTTGTTGAGCGCGCGCGTGAAGGTCGTGATGCTGTGCTGTTGTTTAAGGGAATGCCCGTGAAGAAAACCTCGCTCTTTGTCGTCGCTGCCTTCTGCGCCGTTTCTGCATTTGCCCAGAACCCTGCGCCTTTCCGCAATGGTGAAACGGGGCGGGGATATGCCAGCCTTCAACAAGCGGTCGATGGAATCGGCGATGGTGAGGGCACGATCATCATCGCGCCGGGCACCTATCGCCAATGTGCTATCCAGAAAGCAGGGATTGTCGCGTTTCGCGCCGCAGTCCCGGGCCAGACAATATTTGATGGCGCAACCTGCGAAGATAAGGCTGCTTTGGTCCTGCGCGGACAAGCGGCGAGCATTGATGGCGTTATCTTTCAGAATATGCGCGTGCCCGACGCCAATGGCGCAGGCATTCGTCTCGAAAAAGGCGATCTGACCGTTACGCGGGCGATCTTCCGCAACAGCGAACAGGGCATATTGACCGCGGAAGACAAAACCGGTGAAATCCGTATCGATCAGTCGACCTTTTCAGGACTTGGCCGCTGCGACCGCGGTCTTTCCTGCGCGCATAGCATTTACATTGGCGGCTATGGCAGCCTGACCGTCACCAACAGCCGTTTCGAACGCGGTAATGGCGGGCATTATGTCAAAAGCCGCGCGCTTCAGGTGTCGATAACCGACAACGCATTTGACGATACGCGGGGCCGCGAAACCAATTACATGATTGATTTGCCGAATGGGGCAATCGGCGACATCGCGCGCAATGTTTTCGTGCAAGGCGCAAGCAAGGAAAATTACAGCGCTTTCATCACCGTTGCACCGGAAGGCCGTACACAAAGCAGCGCTGGATTAGCCATCAACGCCAACGAAGCCAGCATCGCGCCCGGTGTCGATCGCGAAACAGTATTTCTGGCCGACTGGTCAGGCGACCGGCTGGCGCTGGGCGGCAACCGGTTGGGTCGCGGACTAAAGCCTTTTGAGAAACGGTAACGCGTCGAAACGGGCGTTAAGGATACAAAACATACCGGCGCACGCATTCTCAGTGTCTTCTTTGTCGCTTTAGCGAATGATGCGGCAACGTGTTATTTCTGGTATTTTCAACATTGAGAAAGAGCCATTGAACCCTTGCGGGTCCGCCCAGCGACAGTCTCAAAGCCAATCCTACATTGCAAGTCTGGACATGATCCACATATCGACCGGCTTTGCCAAAAGCTGATCAGACGAGCGCCAATTACCGCCCCTGCGCACGCCACCTGCGGACAACGCGATCCAGAATCTCTGGCTCTCCGCCTGTGTCCAGCCATAGCTGGCTGAACAGCGGATCTTCCGACGCAGGGCGTTTTTCTTCTTCCAGATTGTCCAGTGCAACGCGAATAGGAATGCTGACACCTTCACCGCAGATGATGCATTCGCGGTTACGCAAGGCTGGGATGGAATCGAGGAAGCCACGCGCGCCTTCGGGCATGGCCGCACGGACAAATGCCTGATCGCGTTCGTTGTTCAATCGCATCGAAATGATCGTGCCGCACTGCGACAGCACGCCTTCGGCCAAATCGGATGGACGCTGCGTAATCAGGCCAAGCGATACGCCATATTTACGGCCTTCTTTGGCAATCCGTTCGAGGATGGAGCGCACCGCGCTGTCTTTGGAAACGCGGTCGGAGGGAATGTATCTATGCGCTTCTTCGCATACGAGCAGGATCGGACGCTGCGCTTCGTTGCGCGACCAGATGGCATAGTCGAACACCAGTCGCGACAGAACGGCTACGACGGTCGAGGTGATGTCCGATGGAACGCCGGACACATCAATGATCGAAATCGGTTTCCCGTTTGATGGCAGGCGGAAAATCTTGCCGACAAACTCGGCCATCGTGTCCCCGACCAGCATCCCTGAAAACATGAAATTGTACCGCGGATCA
>JBKBTH010000272.1:0-3322 GCA_046290915.1 Sphingorhabdus sp. | reverse complement strand
AAAAGGACCCCAAACATGGATAGCTGGGCCCGATCGCCAGAGCTTGGTCAACCGTCGCGCGTCGCCATGGTTGGCCACTGCGGGGTCTGGCGATGTACTGACGGGTCTCATCTGCGGACTGCTGGCGCAGGGTATACCGACGTTCGACGCTGCGTGCATTGGCGCGTGGTTGCATGGCGATATCGGCGTGCGTGCCGGGCCGGGGCTGACTGCGGACAGCATGATTGGCTATATTCCGCTTGTCTTGCGTGGTTGTTTGAACGATGCACCGGGCAATGGCTCAAGATCTCGCACATAAACGCCCTTGGCTGCTAGCCAGCCTTCTCGCTGGTCTCAGCTTCCCTGCAACATGGCTATTTCTTCCGCTTGAGGGCGGAATATTCGCTGTTATTTGGAAAATGGCCGCCGTCGGCTTGCTTGTACCATTCGCGCTGCGCCGTCATCATGTGGGCGAATTCATTCTTTTGGCGGTGATGCTTGCCTTTTATGCTCTGGGTGACGGTCTTATCGAATTCAGTATGGTGGCGGGCGCTTTAGCTTTTGCCGTTGGGCATGTTGTGGGGATCGCGATCTACGTTCGCCATCGCAGAATTGGCGCCGCGTTCAGCCAGAAATTGCTCGCGATAACGATATTGCTGGCAACGCCCTTAATTGCCTATTTCCTGCCCGATAGCCGAGACGAGGGCCTTCAGGTTGCAGCATATAGCGTCATTCTTGCCGCGATGGCCGCCATGGCTTGGAGCAGCAATTTCCCGCGCTATCGTGTTGGCTTCGGCGCGATTTTATTCGTTATTTCGGACTTGCTGATTTTCGCTGAGCTTGGTCCACTCGCCAACTCGGAAATTTCGGGGATCGCAATTTGGTACCTATATTATTTCGGCGTGTTGATGATCGCAGTCGGGGTAGCGCAAACGCTCGTTAAACGCGGACATTTTGCCGAAGGCGAAGAGCGCGATTAATTGGTGTCAATTATAACGACCACAGCCTGTTCCATGGCATCCTGCGAAACGGTTATTAGCCCGCTTCTGCTCATATCGAGATCCACTGTCACGATAACCGCAAGGGTCAACAATAGGACTGTCAGACCAGAGGGCAATGTCATCCGTTGACCAACTTCGCCGAGGCGCCAGCCCACTAACAAAGTGGCGAAGAGCATAAAAAGGAACAGCATCCCCAGCATTGCACCGGGGAGATGCGCCTGACGTCTGACCTCCCGTTCGGCTGCAATATCAAAACTTTCATTGACGGGATCTAGTAGGGATTTTGCATCCACAACTTTCTCGCCATTGGAGAGCGCGGCCAAGGCAGCGGTCCAGATGCGTCCCTGCTGTTCAGCGGATTTGTCATATAAAACTTCCGACGCATCGCCAGAGTCGCTCGCTAGTGACCATTTGAGGCGAGTTTGCGCATATTGCTGAAAAGGAGCAGCAATGCTCTCCCGGTCGGTGGAGTCTATCGCCTGAATGCGTAGCCAAGTCGTTCCAAGGGCATTGGCCTCGGCGATGACTAACGAACGCCGCTCCTCATGCCTTTGTAAAGCGAGGGAGAATGTGAAACCCAACAACAGGGCAAGCAAGCCCAGAGTGGCCGACACGAGGAAGTCGGAACCTTCCTGTGCCGCGCCGTTCCGGTTACGCAATGACAGGCGAAATCCGCACTCAAGTGCAACACACAGAAGAACGAAAAGCACGATCCCGAATAGCCACAGAGACCATTCGTTCCACATCATCCGCGCGCCCCCTGCACCGTCAATGGATTAATCTGCGACCGGCGTTTCAGCAGGTGGGTTTTCCGCATCGACGCCATCATCGATTGAGGAGTCTGCCTCATCATCGCTTTCGTCAATCTTCGCAGCGCCAACCACATGTTCATTGTCGCCAACGTTGAACAAGCGCACGCCAGCGGTTCCACGACCGAGGACGCGCAAGCTATCCAACGGCATACGGATCAGCTTTGCCTGATCAGTGACCAGCATCAACTGGTCGCCCTTGGTTGCGGGGAAGCTCGCTACGACTGGGCCGTTACGCTCAATATTGTCGATATTGGTGATACCTTGCCCGCCACGACCGGTACGGCGATAGCCATAGGCTGATGACAGCTTACCATAACCATTGGCGCACACGGTAAGGATGAACTGCTCGCGCTCCGCCATTTCAGCGATGCGTTCCGCCGACATGGTAGGGTCGCCTTCCTTCTCGGGCTTCCAAGGAGCAAAGCGCAGATAATCCTCACGCTCTTCCGGTGTGGTGCCAACGCGCTGAAGGATCGAAAGCGAGATAACCTCGTCGCCATTAGCCAACTTCATGGCGCGAACGCCCGTTGAGGCGCGGCTTTGGAATTCGCGAATGTCATCTGCGGCAAAGCGTATGGCCTTACCGTTGCGGCTTGCCAGCAAGACGTCGTCTTCGGCGCTCAACAACTCAACGCCAATCAACTTATCGTCCGCATCTTCGCCTTCGAACTTCATCGCGATCTTGCCGTTGCTCGGCACGTTGGTGAAGGCGTCCATGCTATTGCGGCGGGCGTAGCCCTTGGCGGTGGCAAATACGACGCTCAGGCCGCCCCATTCCGCTTCATCCTCGGGTAAGGTCAAGACGTTGGAAATCACTTCGCCTTCGCCGAGCGGCAACAGGTTCACCATTGGCCGGCCGCGGGTAGACGGACCACCTTCGGGCAGCTTCCAAACCTTTAGCCGGTAGACCTTGCCGATGTTGGAGAAGAAGAGCACTGGTGTATGCGTGCTGGTGACGAACAATTCTGTGACTGCATCTTCATCCTTGGTCGCCATGCCCGCGCGGCCTTTGCCGCCACGGTTTTGCGCACGGAATGTCGCCAGTGCGGTACGTTTGATGTATCCGCCATGGGTGACGGTAACGACCATTTCCTCACGTTCCATGAGGTCTTCGTCATCAAGCCCGTCCCAGCTTGCGGTGATTTCGCACAAGCGTGGAGTCGAGAATTCGGCGTCAATGGCGACCAGCTCTTCGCGCAGAACAGCGTAAAGCTTTACGCGGTCACCCAAAATTGCGAGAAACTCTGTAATGCTTTCGGCAAGACCCTGAAGTTCTTTGCCAATTTCGTCGCGGCCAAGCGCGGTGAGGCGATGGAGGCGCAGTTCGAGAATAGCGCGCACCTGCAACTCAGACACTTGGTAGCTATCGCCGGTGATTTCGGTCTCAACGGCTTCCACCAATTTGATATACGAAGCGATTTCGGCAATTGGCCATTTGCGGGCAATCAAAGCGGCGCGTGCTGCGGCAGGGCTGGCCGAACCACGAATGATGCGGACGACTTCATCCAAATTGGTGACGGCAACAACAAG
>JBKBTH010000271.1:0-3334 GCA_046290915.1 Sphingorhabdus sp. | reverse complement strand
TTGACAATGGCATTTTTTACACGATAACTGCGACCAGGAAGAGGAGAAAAAATGGCAGACAACTCTGCATTGGCGGCGAAACCGACATTCACAAATCCCAAGCTGTTATTGTGGATATTGATGGTCGTATATGTCCTGAATTTCCTTGACCGTCAGATCGTCAACATCCTTGCGGAACCGATCAGTCGCGACCTCAATCTGTCTGATACCCAGATAGGACTGCTGACAGGGCTGGCCTTTGCGTTGTTTTACACCCTGTTGGGCATTCCGATCGCGCGCTATGCTGATAACAGCAATACCAACCGGGTCGGGTTGATATCGATTTCATTGGCCGTCTGGTCTGGCATGACGGCATTATGCGGCGTCGCCAATAACTTCGCCCAATTAGCGCTGGCCCGCGTTGGCGTCGGCGTGGGAGAGGCCGGTTGCACACCGGCGGCACATTCTTTGATTACCGACAGCGTCCCTGCAGAAAAACGTTCGTCGGCGATTGCCTTTTACGGCCTCGGCATACCAATAGGCAGCTTGCTTGGCTTGGCCATTGGCGGCGCGCTGAATGACGCTTATGGATGGCGTGTAGCCTTCATGGCCGTTGCGATACCGGGGCTGCTGCTGGCGGCCTTGCTGCCGTTCATCTTGCGCGAACCACGTAAAGCGGAAAAAGCGGCCAGAGCACTGTCCGGTGAAAAAGCGCGCGAGGTACTGTCGACGAAAGCTGCGCTTAAGGAAGTTTTCAGTTCACGTGCATTCGTACTATTGGCAGTTGCAGCCTCCTTCACTGCCTTCTTGTCATATGGCAAAAGCGTATGGGCGGTTATTTTGTTCATTCGCTCCCACGGGCTTAGCCCGGGAGAAACCGGCACTTTGTTGGGCGTCGTGCTGGGCATTGCGGGCATGGCTGGGACATGGCTGGGCGGCATGATGGCTGACCGTTTTGGCAAAATCGACAAGCGCCACATTTTGACAACGCCCGCCATCGGCATGTTGGTTGCGACCCCAATTTTGTTCCTTGGCTACTTCGCAACAGACTGGCGAGTGGCTATCGTCTTGCTCATTGTTCCGACAGCGTTGAACGCCGCATATTACGGCCCAACTTATGGGTGCGTGCAAGGGTTGGTTAAACCGGAGGCGCGCGCCATGGCCGCCGCAGTCATGCTGTTTGCGCAAAACCTCATCGGTCTTGGCCTTGGACCATTGCTATTCGGCATAATGTCCGACGCATTCAAGCCTATGGCCGGTGACGAAAGCGTTCGCTGGGTGCTGTATGGCGCAGCGTGGCTTGGCCTGATTCCAGCGTTCTTTTTCTGGCGTGCTAGCTTGCGGCTAAAAGCAGAAATGAAGACCGGTTAATCCGCAAACGGGTCGCGGACCAAAATCGTGTCTTCGCGTTGCGGCGAAGTCGACACCAAAGCAACCGGCGTTTCGATTAATTCCTGCACGCGCGTGATATATTTTATCGCCTGCGCTGGAAGGTCGGCCCAACTGCGCGCGCCAGCGGTCGTTTCCTGCCAACCGGGCATTTCTTCATAGATCGGTTCAACGGCGGCCTGCTCTGCCGCGTGCGCGGGCAGGTAATCATACACTTTGCCATTCAAGCGATAGCCAGTGCAGATTTTAATGGTCTCAAAACCATCAAGAACATCCAGCTTAGTCAGCGCAATTCCGGTGACGCCCGACACGGCGCAGCTTTGACGCACGATCACGGCATCAAACCAACCGCAACGGCGCTTTCTGCCTGTAACGGTTCCAAATTCATGCCCGCGTTCACCAAGCCGCTGACCGGTTTCATCTTCCAACTCAGTGGGGAAAGGCCCCGAGCCAACGCGCGTGGTGTACGCCTTGACGATACCAAGGACAAAGCCGGCGGCGCTTGGGCCAAGGCCTGAACCAGCCGCAGCCGTGCCTGACACGGTGTTTGAGCTTGTCACAAAGGGATAAGTGCCATGGTCGACATCAAGCAGCACACCCTGCGCGCCCTCAAACAAAATGCGCGCACCGGCCTTGCGTACTTTGTTCAACCGCTTCCACACAGGTTGTGCATATTCCAGCACGAACGGCGCTATTTCTTTAAGATCAGCAATCAGGCGTGCCCGGTCCACGGGCGGCTCGCCAAAGCCGGCACGCAGCGCATCATGATGTGCGCACAGCCGGTCCAATTGCGCATCGAGCGCATCCAAATGCGCCAAATCACATACGCGGATGGCGCGGCGGCCAACCTTATCTTCATAAGCAGGGCCAATACCGCGACCTGTCGTGCCAATCTTGCCCGAACCGGCAGCGGCTTCACGTAAGCCATCCAGGTCACGATGGATTGGCAAAATCAGCGCGCAATTGTCGGCAAGCGCGAAATTCTCTGTCGTAATCGAAACGCCCTGCCCGCGCAGCTTCGTCATTTCGTCGCGCAGCGCCCATGGATCCAAAACAACACCGTTGCCGATAATCGACAGCGTGCCAGTGACGATACCCGACGGAAGCAGCGATAATTTATATACATTTTCGCCGACGACCAACGTGTGGCCCGCATTATGTCCGCCCTGAAACCGGACCACTGCGTCAGCGCGTTCCGCCAACCAGTCGACAATCTTACCTTTTCCCTCGTCGCCCCACTGAGCGCCAATTACGGTTACATTTGCCATCAGATATTCCCTGTCAAAGCCAGATAGCTCTGGGGCCTTTTTCTGCGCAGGAGCTTTTTCCTGCGAAGGGATTCGCCATGTGCTCCGTTATGATTATGAACGCGCTGCGTCCACCCTAAAGCTACGTTGGAGATCAAACATGCAAAAATGGATTTTCTTGGGCGCGGCCGTTTCGCTCGCTGCATGCGGCGTGGCAGCGCAGGAACGGTTAAGCAAACCCTGCCGCGATGAAGTCATTAAGCTGTGCGCCGTTTCGCGCGATCGAAGCGCTATCGCGGGCTGCCTTATGGAAAAGCAGGCGTCGCTGTCCACCTCCTGCCGGTCCGAATTACGCGCACGTGTAGCTGGTGCGGGCGAACACGATGGACGCGAAACCAAACTTCGCCGCGCCACCCAAGGTGGTCAGGAAATTTCCTATGGGGATCATAGCAAACAGGCTTTGGATTATTATCGGGCAAAGATCAGCACTGGCAAGCCAGCGCCGCTGGTCATCTTCATCCATGGCGGTGGCTGGTCGATAGGCGACAAGAAAACCGGGACGGGTACGAAGCCCGGTTTTTACAACGATATGGGCTTCAACTTTGCGTCGCTAAATTACCGCCTCGTCCCCGAAGTGAAGCCAGATGCGCAAGCGGCAGATGTTGCCAAGGCTATCGCACATTTGCGTAGCCGCGCGACGGGGCTCGGTTTTGATCCGG
>JBKBTH010000270.1:0-3342 GCA_046290915.1 Sphingorhabdus sp. | reverse complement strand
AAAGGCGAAACACGCCAAGTGCAAGAAGTGTCGAGCAAGGAGCTTTTGATACTTGCGCCAGGAACCAGCCCATTGAAGGCGATTGAGAAGCTCCCAAGCGTAAACTTCCAGTCTGCTGACCCATTTGGAACATATGAATGGTCAAGCCGGGTATCGATCCGTGGCTTCAACCAGAACCAGCTTGGTTACACGCTTGATGGTATTCCATTGGGCGATTCAACCTATGGCAACAACAACGGCCTGCATATCGGTCGTGCCATCATCTCTGAGAACATTGGCGTTACCCGCGTTTCGCAAGGTTCGGGATCAATCGGTACGCAAGCGACCAACAACCTTGGCGGCACGCTCGAGTTTTTCTCGGCTGACAATAGCGATGGTTTCGGCGTCGACGCCAACCTGACCTATGGTTCGTCCAACACAATGCGCGCGTTTGGCCGCATCAATTTTGGTGAAGCTGGCGGCGTCCGCGGATTTGTCTCCGGCGTCTATCACAATGCCGACAAGTGGAAAGGCGGCGGCGAACAGCGCAGCATGCACGTCAACGCAAAGGCAATTATCCCAGTGGGCGATGCCGAATTTGACGCCTTCTTCTCATATTCTGACCGTGCAGAGCAGGATTATCAGGATTTGTCGCTCGCGATGATCAATCGCCTTGGTTATGACCATGACAACTATTTCCCCGATTATGCAAAAGCCATTGCTGCTGCACGTGGCGTATATGTTGCCCCAATCAACAACCTCGACGACAGCTATTATGATGCATCGGGCCTGCGTAAAGACACGCTGGCGGCTTATGGTCTAACCACGCCTTTGGGTGATGGCGTAACCTTTAAGATCAAAGCGTATTATCACGACAATACTGGCCAAGGCACATGGGGCACACCTTATGTTGCAAGCCCCAATGGCGTACCGATGTCAGCGCGTACAACCGAGTATGACATTCAGCGCGGCGGCGTATTCAGCTCGCTCAACGCTGAAGTTGGTGACCATGAAGTTACTGTAGGTGGCTGGTACGAGCATAACGACTTCACACAAGCGCGCCGGTTTTATGGTTATGAAAGCAACACGACGCCCGGCCGCGATCACACCAAGTTCTTGCGCAACCCGTTTTTCACGCAGTGGTTGTTCGATTTCAACACCGATACGCTGCAATATTATGTGCAAGACAAGATCAGCCTCGGCGATCTGACCATCAACCTTGGCTGGAAGGGTTTTCAGGTTAACAATGAATCCGACCCACGCATTCAGGGTTCGCTGGCCGCTGGCAAGATCAAGTCGCAAGACTGGTTCCAGCCGCATGCAGGTGTTGCATATAAGCTGACGGACAAGGCGGAAATCTTCGGTGGTTTCACCCAAGTTACCCGTGCTTTTGTTTCATCGGCGACAAGCGGACCATTCTCCACGACGCAAGCTGGCTTCAACGCCTTGATCGCACGTGGCTTGAAACCAGAGAGCTCGGACACGTTTGAACTTGGCGCACGTTACAACGATAATGTCTTCAATGGCGTCATCGGTGTATATTATGTCAACTTCCGCAATCGTCTGCTGGGTGTGCAAACCGGCGCAGGCATTGTTGGAAACCCTGCCATTCTGCAAAACGTCGGCGGCGTCCGCTCGATCGGCTTTGAAGCAGCAGGCGATGTTCGCTTGGGCGGTGGTCTGACATTGTTCGCATCATACAGCTACACCGGTGCGACATATCGCGACAATGTCATCACCCCAACGGCCGTTATCGCCACGAAGGGCAAGGACGTCGTCGATACGCCAAAGCATCTGCTGCGCGGCGAAGTTGCCTATGACAGCGACTCATTCTTTGGCCGCGTCGGTGCCAACTATATGAGCAAGCGTTACTTCAACTATTTGAACGATCGCTCTGTCCCTGGCCGCGTCCTCGTGGATGCAACTGTCGGTTACCGCCTCGATGCGGGGCTTCGTGCACCGCTTGAACTGCAGTTGAATGCCACGAACCTGTTCGGCAAAGATTATGTCGCAACCATCGGTTCAAACGGCTTTGGCAACAGCGGCGACAACCAAACGTTGCTGGCGGGCTCACCACGTCAGATCTTCGTAACATTGAAAGCTGGTTTCTGATGAAATCTGCTTTGCTGATTGGCAGCGCGCTCCTTGTGAGCGCGCTGCCGTCGGCGGCCTCGGCCGAGCCGGTGCTGCTGATCTCGATTGATGGTTTGCAGCCAGCGGATATTTTAAAGTCCGAAGAACGAGGTATTCAGGTTCCCAACCTGAAACAGTTTATCACCAACGGCACTTATGCCGACAAGGTGAAGGGTGTTCTTCCAACTGTTACCTACCCTAGCCATGCGACCTTGCTGACGGGCGTTAATCCCGCAAAGCACGGCATTATTGGCAATAACAGCTTTGACCCCATGCAAATCAACCAAGGCGGATGGTATTGGTACGCCAGTGATTTCAAAGTCCCCACATTGTGGGATGCGGCGGCAAAGGCCGGACTGAGCACGGCCAACGTTCACTGGCCCGTCAGCGTTCAAGCAAAAGCCGTGACATGGAACATCCCGCAGATTTGGCGGACAGGACACAGCGATGACGCAAAGCTAATAAAAGCCCTTGCGACGCCTGGCCTTATCGAAGCGCTTGAAACCGAACTTGGCAGCTATGCGCCAGGAATCGACGAGAGCATTGACGGTGACGAAACCCGCGGCCGTTTTGCCACCGCGCTTATCAAACGCGAAAAACCCTATTTCACCACGGTATATCTGACTGCGCTCGACCATGAGCAGCATGAAAAAGGTCCGGATACAGAAGCAGCTTACGATATTCTGGCGCGTATCGATAAAGCCGTAGGGCAGATAATTGCCGCACAAATGGCCGCGCATCCAGACAGCGTTATCGCAGTCGTATCGGACCATGGCTTTTCGAAGGTCGACACTGAAATCAACTTGTACCGCGCGTTCATTGACGCTGGACTGATTGTGGTCGACAGCAACGGCAAAATCAAAAGCTGGGAAGCCAGCCCGTGGAACTCAGGCGGTTCGTCGGCCATCGTTTTGGCGCGCCCAACCGACGCTGCGTTGAAAGCCCGCGTCGCTGGCCTGCTAGCTGAGCTTAAGGCCGACCCGAAGAACTGCATCGCAGAAATTGCAGAGCCAGCAGAAATCGCGCGCATTGGCGGAAATCCGGAAGCCAGCTTCTATATAAGCTATGCCCCCAATGCCTATGCCGGCGGTTTCAAAGGGCCGTCTGCGCCACTGGTAAGCCCATCGACGAGCAAGGGTATGCACGGATATTTTCCCCATAGCCCATTGATGCGGTCAAGCTTCATGATGATGGGCAAAGGCATTTCGAAGGGCCGTAATCTCGGCGAAA
>JBKBTH010000269.1:0-3343 GCA_046290915.1 Sphingorhabdus sp. | reverse complement strand
TCGTCAGTCCCGCCATGCGGCCCTATTTGAACGAAGGGGCGTTACTGGCCATTACGCCTGAACCTGCGCAGGGTGCACCGGGTGGTGTTGCGACTGGTCCAGTGCTTGCGAGCGGAAAAATAAGCATATTATAAATTTTCTTAGCTTCAGGTGCATCTGAACATCCAGTGCACCCGTATCTCCTGTCAGCACGCCACTGGATGGCAGTGCCTAGAACAGGAAAGCTTATTTATGAAACGCACAAACCGTTTAATCATCGCGCTCGCACTGGCATCTTCAACTTTCGTCGGCTCTGCGGCGATCGCAAACCACCACAAAATGTCGAACCCAACCGTGGGTGGTGCAGCAATGGCACCTGCCAAAAATATCGTTGAAAATGCATCCGCAGCACCGAACCTGACAACATTGGTTGCAGCCGTAAAGGCGGCCGGCTTGGTCGATGCACTCGCAAGCCCCGGCCCGTTCACCGTATTTGCGCCAACCAATACCGCTTTTGAAAAGCTGCCAGCTGGCACAGTCGGCACGCTCGTGAAGCCAGAAAACAAGGCGACCCTGACCAAGGTACTCACCTATCATGTGGTAGCGGGTAAGCTGACCTCAACCGACATCGTTGCGGCCATTAAGGCTGGCGGCGGCACTGCGACCTTAACCACCCTAGCCGGTGAAAAGCTGTCTGCGCGCCTGTCGGGTAGCAGCGTCGTCATCACCGATGGCAAAGGCGGCCAGTCGGCTGTCACCACTGTCGACGTGATGCAATCAAATGGCGTCGTCCACGTCATTGATTCCGTGTTGCTGCCTTAACTGGCGGCTGGGCCGCCGGCCGCTATGCTCCCCCGTTTAGCGGCTGGCGCCCTTAAAATATTCCTGACTGCCTCGGGTAATGAGCGCATCATCAGAGACGATTTCACCCACGAGAATATCGGGCATGGCATCCAGTCGTTCATATAATGGCGCGAAGTCGGTCTCGACGGTTACTTGAAGCAACTGCTCCATGCTCGAAATTACAAAATAATTCTGTTGAAAATCATCAATCCGGTAATGGCTCCGCATAACGCGCAGCAGGTCAAATGCTATTCGGTTCGGGCTTGAGTCCTCCAGCGCAAAAATGCTCTCTGCATAGCTTGAGACGATACCAGCCCCATAAATGCGCAAGCCATCTGGCTGCTGGATTAGGCCAAACTCAACGGTATACCAATATAGCCGCGCCAAGTGATCAAGCGCGCCAAAGCCAAGCGAACGTAATCCGCCCTTGCCATAGGCCACCATATAATCGGCAAATACGGGGTCTGCCAGCATGGGCACGTGCCCGAACACATCATGGAATACGTCCGGCTCTTGCAGATAATCAAGCTGCTCGGGGGTCCGGATAAAATTGCCTGCTGGAAAACGGCGGTTGGCAAGATGGTCGAAGAACACATCGTCCGGTACCAAACCGGGTACAGCCACGATTTCCCAACCGGTTGCCGCCATCAGCCGCGCATTCAATTCGCGATAATCGGGAATACCGGGGCGCGATAGCTTCAGAACATCGATCCCGCGCATAAACGCATCAGCAGCCCGCCCCGGGAGCATTGCGGTTTGACGGGCAAACAACCGGTCCCACATTGCATGCTCATCAGCGCTGAATGCATTCCAGTTTTGGGGCACCGTCCAATCGGCATTTGCGCCGGCAGGCGGGGTGTCATAAACATGGCTCGAGCTATTCATGGGAATTGGTTACACTTGAAACTGTTTCGCATCAACAGCATCGGCAGCGGAATTCGCGCAGTTTTGGGCTGGCCGTTGCTCGTTATCGGCGTTTTCATGGGTACAGCCCTGCTAGGTAGCCTTTTTCCCGCAAATGCAGATTGGCGCGAGCCAGAATCGGGAGTGTCCCTATTTGTCGAAACCAACGGCGTTCATGTAAGCATTGTCGTTCCGATTACCCATAACGGTCATGACCTTAGCGATCTCATCAAGCCTCAAGACATTTCTGATCCCGATTTATACGGGACGCATGTGGCCATTGGCTGGGGACATGGCGGCGTTTATCGCAACGCGGAAACATGGAGCGGTGTGAAGTTGCGCGATGTTGCCAGTGCAGTCGTCGGTTCAGATGATACTGTCCTACATGTTTATCATCTAACCAACCCGCAACCCACGCGATATCGTGCGAGATTTCAGGTGACCGAAGCACAATATCGCAAGATCATTGAAGGCGTTCGTGCGACGTTCGCGCTAAACGCAGCAGGTCAGAGCGAAGCACAGCCGGCCTATGGCGCTGATAATGTGTTTTACCGCGCCCATGGACGCTATAGCGCTGTCAACACGTGCAACGAATGGACTGCCTCTATATTGCGCAAAGCGGGCGTTAAGGTTGGGCTATGGACCCCAATGCCCGGCGGGGTGATGCGCTGGTTTCCGAACCGAACCTAGGCGACGCTGTCGCGTTTAAGCATCCGCAACGATGCGCGCCCACTCAGCCTCGTCAATGACCGCAATGCCAAGAGCCGTTGCCTGCTTCAGTTTTGACCCTGCACCGGGCCCGGCAACGACCAAATCGGTCTTAGCGCTCACTGAGCCAGCAGACTTTGCTCCAAGCGCCTCAGCCTGCGCCTTCGCCTCATCGCGGCTCATGGTTTCAAGCTTTCCGGTGAACACGATGGTTTTGCCGGTCCACGCGCTTTCGCGAACATTTGAGATATAAGCAGGCGGCGCAATTTCGTTTAAAAGGTCATCCCACACCGATACATTGTGCGGCTCGTGGAAGAAATCGCCAAGCGCCTCGGCAACGGCCCCGCCAACGCCGTCAATCGCGGTAATGTCCGCGACAGCGGCTTCATCAGCCTGCGCAAGCCGCAGCCCGACCTTGCCAATGTCTTTTACCGTCCCAAAGGCCTTGAACAAATCGCGTGCGGTAACTGCACCGATATGGCGAATTCCAACACCAAAAAGCAACTTTGCACCATCGGGGGCGCGCTTGGCCTCAATCGCTGCCAACAGGTTATCCACAGACTTATCCTGCCATCCATCGCGCGATAAAATATCTGCGCGACGGGCCTTGAGCCTGAAAATATCAGCAGGACTTTCAAGCCAACCCAAATCGAAAAACTCTTGGATGGTTTTTTCGCCAAGCCCTTCAATATCGAGTGCACCCCGGCTGACAAAGTGAATGAGCCGCTGTACGCGCTGGGCCGGGCAAATCAGTCCGCCGGTACACCGCACATCGACTTCGCCTTCTTCTGCGACGGCTTCGGAACCGCATTCGGGGCATTGTGCTGGAAAGGCATATGGCGCGCGCTCAGCTTCGCGTGTGAGGTTTTCAACGATCTGGGGAATGACATCCCCTGCCCGTTGCACAACA